>PWNO01000112.1 GCA_003557765.1 Bacteroidales bacterium | reverse complement strand
TCTTCATGCGCAGTGAAAAAGCCAATCAACGCTTCACCGAGTCGATGGAGTGGAACGTATTGAATCCTTACAAGGAAATTGTTACAGACTCGGATGAATATCTGATCCTCGTGATGGGCGATAGCCACGTGGGTGGCACCAAAAACCTGGTACAGTTTTTTGACATAGCCGGCGAACTGAATCCTGAAGCCGTTGTGATGGTGGGCGACCTGGTTACGGGTAGGGAAAAGGATTACCAGGTCTTTCATGACGCACTGCCCGACCGCGAAGAGGTGCTGTGGTTTCCCATGGTGGGCAACCACGACCTCTATTTTGACGGCTGGACCCAATTTTTTGACCTTTTTGGTGCCTCCGTCTACCTTTCTACTATCAAAACACCTGGTGCCATCGATCTGATGATCGCACTCGACACGGGCAGCGGCACGCTGGGCAGCAAACAACTGGAATGGCTTGAAAACAAGCTTGAAGAGATCCGGGACGACTACCGGTACTGCATGCTGTTCACCCACAACAATCTGTTCCGTGATCCACCCACGTGGTCAACCAATCCGCCCGTGGAGGAGCTGCACGTGCTGATGGACCTGTTTCTCCGCCATTCGGTAGACTTTTTCGTTGCCGGCCACGATCACCGCCGCAATGAAGCCCACTTTGGCAACACCACCTACCTCACTGTGGATGCCCTGAAAGACGGACTGTCAAACGCCGGGTACCTCAAGCTGCTTGTCGCGGAGGAAGGGGTTGAATATCAGTTTATTTCGTTGAATCCTTGATTAGTCTTGCATTCCGGTGTTAACACGCACTTCCTGCACACGGTTGACTGTTTCAAAAATATCCTCTTCAAGGATTCTTTTAAACTGAGCCAGACGGTCTCCCATCATCTGTTCAACCATTCGTCTTTGTGATTCGGGCATTTCTTCCAGCTCGCGCTCAAATTCTGCAAGTCCCTCCTCTGCCTCGCGGCGCTCCGCGTCGGTAAGGGCCAATCCCCTGATGATTATGGCTGTTTCATAAGAGATATGCATCCTTTCCACGTCGCGATAATCCCTCATTTGCATCACCTGGTTCACGATGCGCTCCTCCCCCTCGTAATCAAGTCTTACCTGGAAATCCAATTCACGCAGCACCCACTTATCTGGATCAATGCTCAGGTATACATCCTCCAGAGCCTCCGGAGACGAGGGGTCATCAATAATGTCTGTAATCTTTTCGACATACAGTACGTGCACCCGGTGGCCATTTAGATCTTCAGTCCCTTTGTAAACACCATCCTCCAAAATTGCATCATAAACCTTTGAAAACACTTCAGCGTCAGTAAGGTTTGCCCCGGAAGCTAACTCTTGCTGATCTGCCCCCTCTACGCGCGACTGAAAATAGGGTCTGCCGTTATCGTATGCTTTTGTATAATAAACGGTTTGATTATCCCTCACAACCACATAATCATCAATGTTTTCAATCGATGCTTCATAATGGCGCTGCCAGGTTTCTAAGATATCCCTGACCTCCGGATCTCCCTGTCCAGAAGCCGGAGAGGCCAGCAGCGAATAAAAAACCATCAAGACCAAAGCTTTACTTATTCTTTTCACGAAATAAAACATAACAAATCCTTTCTTTTTTGATTTTTAATTTTATTGAAGCGAATGTGCTTCATGCCTTAAAATTCGAATATAAAAAAAAACAATGACAATATCAAGGTGGAGATCAAGACATCAAGAGATCGTCTTGTCAACCTGCACAATAATGGATCGTGTTTATTATGTTTACAACTCAGCGATTATTCTTTGCGTGAATTTATTTTAATCTTAACCTTCTTTAACATCAATGTTTTGGAATATCGCAACGGTA
This sequence comes from Bacteroidales bacterium, assembly GCA_003557765.1. The sequence goes on along the minus strand of PWNO01000112.1, from coordinate 5,633 downwards.
TCAATATATTTGAAAATTAGCACATTAACTATAAACAGACGAAACGGGTGCCGGATTTTTCTCTATGAATGTTACCGGTGACGGTTCCGTAAGCCTTAACTTTGCAAAAGGTGGCGATCAGCCGGGTACAGGTACTTTTGACATTATTGACATTGACTGGGAAGACCTGGAAGATGACATGCTGCTGCCGGAGGATGAATTCCTAGGCTTGTTACTCGTAACACTCGGTGCAGAGATGTATTATTTCTTCTCTGATGGGGGTACAATTGAGATCAATGAATCTACGACAGAAACCTTTGCTGGTAGTTTTAATTACACATCAACTGGGTTCTTGTTTACCCAGCCAATGGAGGATATTGAAATCGAAGTGGAAGGCATTTTCAGCGCCATTTACGAAGATGTTAGTCCGCCGGAACCAAAAGCTGCGGCGTTTTAGATGGCCGATAATGTTGGGGCATAATGCATTACGCCCTTACTGTATGATTATTTTTGTTGTTTCATTGTTATTATTGCCGTTCAGGCGTGCGATATATGCACCGGGGGGCAGATGGATGTGATATGATTGCAGGCCGGGTTCCGGACGGTATGTTTGCAGTGTGCGGCCGTTGAGGTCGTAAATCGTGAGACGGGTGCCGGATTCGTTGGTTTTGACGTAGAGCCTGTTATCTTGAAACCACATTTTGGCGGTGTGCGGGTCGGAGGTTTCATCGATGCCGGTGGGGTCGTCGTCTTGCGGTGGACTGAAATGCAGCTCAAAGCGGATGGGGTCGTTGTCGTCATCCGCAGTGAAGGCGTAGGGCTTGTCGTTGCCCAGTTCGTGCCAGGTTTCGGTTTTCAGATCGTGGAGATAGAGATCGGTGCCGGGAATGTTTCTTTCCAGTTTGATTAAGAAGTTTTCTCCTTCGTGGTTTTTGCGAAACACCATCGGGATCACTAGGTCATCAGTGATTTCGGATATGGTGATTGTTGAGAGCCGGTCGGTTTCGGTGATGCTGAACAGCTGCGGCGCGTATCCTGCCATGAAGCGCGAATCGTAGCGCAGGTCGAAGCCTTCGGCGGCGTCGGGTTCGAGGCGTATCACGTGCTGCTGGCGCATCTCGCTATCTTCGGCCTGTGCCACCAGCAGGATGCGGTTTTGCGGAGTGTTTTTACTGGGTGGGGCTTCGTGGGCACGGGCAGAGGATGGGATGGTCAGGGTGTTTTCTTCATCAAAACCCTCGTTAACCACCTGCACAAAAAATGCGGTATTAATAGGGATAAGTTGCCCATCAGAAACATCCTTATAAGACTGATCATCAACATCCCATACCTTTGGTGTTTGCACGATGTTGTCGAATGTCCACGTGTCGGTTGCCACAATGCCGCTGGGAAAGGGGTTGCCCAGCAGGTGCCAGCCGGCGGTGTAGTAGCCATCATCTTCAGGTTCAAGTCCTAAGCTACCATCCCCTTGATGTGTAAGATCTTTCCAGCGTTGCTCCCCGGCGTGCAACTCACCCTTGTAAGTGAAGGTTACACTTTTGGGTGCAGCAAACAGGTAGCCGGTGCCCCGTTCAAAGAATGTATGTGTAAATAATCCGCCAGGATCTTGATAATTGAGCCACATATCATTAGGCTCGTCCCAGCGATAGAGGTCATAGCGGTTGGTTGAACCATCTAATTCAGCATCGTTTAATACTGTGGTAATGGTCTGTGTACCTACCGGATGGGAGATGTAAAACCACTCGGTGGGGTTGTCTTTAATATCCCAGGTTGAACCGGTTGATTCTTTGACGTAGTGTTGCACCGTGGCGCCAACCCGCTCAGAATTGTTGATCAGACTACCTGTGCCTACCTCCGATGATTTAATGATTATTCCATCATCCTCGCTGCGCAGACTGCCATTCACTGTGAACTTCCCCCCTGTTTCTATTGTGATATTTGCGCCCTGATTGATGTTGAGTGTGCGGACTGTAATAGATACCGTTCCGGTAATTTCAGGGTATGCTAATTCTGAATTCTTATCAAGTTCCAGATCAGGGATAATGACAAAGTCGTTTTGAGCTTGGGGGCTTCGGTCTTTGCTCCAATTGTTTCCTTCATCCCAGGTTGAATTTTCTGTTCCTTTCCATAAGTTATAAACGGTTGGTTGAAATTCTTGCAGGGTTATTGTACCATTGTCAAAGTTCCATACATTCTCAAAATCAAACCCCACGAAGTTTTCCTCATCCCATTCATTTTCACTTTTACTTAGCCCTGTAACATTGTTTCCGCCCGCAGAGGTTGGATAATTATCCGTATTCCAATAAGAATTTTCAGCCTGACCGGCATTGCCACCCGGGCCACCTGTCTGACCAATTAATCCGCCCACATTGTCAATATTGTCATTCACATCTACAATAATATCAGTGTCTGCAAAAGAACGTTCAACACGCCCTCTAAAGAGGATACAGCCGACCAGTCCACCCACGTTCCTGATTGCCCATGTGCTATTTTCTGGTCTGGCAACTGTTACTTTGCCCAGTGCGTAGGAATCAATGATGGTTCCTTTTTGGTTACACCCTGCCAGGCCACCGAATTTTTCAGCATCGAGCGGATCCGGATCAGCACCTGAATAAGCCACTGAAATGTCTGCATAAGATTGCGAAATTACTGGGTTGTCGGTACCACCGGGTGTTTCTCTCCAGCTATTATTTGAACCAACCAAGCCGCCAACGGCAGCATCACCCTGCACGGTATTGGTGGCCGTTCCAACCGGCTCTGAGGCAGAACAAAACTCAATAAGGGTGAACACATCGCCGGTAACCCTGCCCACGAGCGCACCCGTACCCCGTCCGCCATGCACTTTCTTTACATCCTCTAGCCTAAGGTTTCGGATCATGGCCATCTTCTCGTCCGTTCCACGCCCAACGTGACCAAAGAGGCCCACATTGGGTTCATTGGGGCGGTTGATGTAAAGGCCGGTGATTGAGTAACCACCTCCATCGTATTGGCCGGTGAAAAGATGATCTGTTCCGCCGCCGCCAATAGGTTTCCAGCCTTTGCTGTCATCCCAGGTGTTGATATCCTGGGGGAATGAAATATTATCTGTTTGCCTGTAATAATACGCCAACCTTTCTGTGTCATCCCCAATCCATAGCAAGTTTCCCACACTGGTTATTAGGTAGGGGTTTTCAGCAGAATTCAATTCACCAGGGGTTTCTAATGAAGGCGGAACTGAACTAGGCTGCGCCATCACCCCGGCCGAGGCCAGAAGGAGTGTTGTTAAAGCTATTGCGTATAACTTTCTCATATCAATATGTTTAATATGTCGTTTTGTTCGTTAAATTCGTCCGTTAATTGCACCAAAAAGCGTACAACTAAGCGTATCTCTCTTTATGTATGATCATTAAGCTGGATTGTTCTTGTTTAAAATGCCCGAATATTGTAATTTATGAAGAATTTTTTATCCAATTATGAAGATATAAACATACAAATTAAATGACAAATGGCTTCTGGAAGCCCATATTTTGCCATGATCCGAATATAATCAAAAAAAGAACACAAAGCAAAATAAACGGAAAAGATTCTTTAAAATATGTTGTTTATCCGCGTGAATCCGTTGTATCGGCGTTATCCGTGTTCCATAAAAGCAAATAAAACACGGATGAAACGGATTGATTATATCTATGCGGATTTCAAATTCTTAAAACCTTTAAACTTCTAAACAACTCAACTTCTAAACATCTAAACAGCTCAAATTTTAAACTTCCATAAAAGGATAAGTATTACTTTTGCACCATGGAAACAGTACTTAGCGGAATACGCTCAACCGGAAATTTACACCTGGGCAACTACTTTGGTGCCATCAGGAATTTTGTGAAGATGCAGCACGAACACCGTTGCTATTTCTTCATCGCCGATTACCATTCACTCACCACACATCCTACTCCTGATGACTTGCACCGCAACGTGCGTCAGGTGCTTGTGGAATACCTCGCGGCGGGGATCGACCCCGAAGTGGCAACCCTCTACATACAGAGCGACGTACCCGAAGTGGCCGAGCTCTACCTGCTGCTCAACATGAACGCCTACAAGGGCGAGCTCGAACGTTGCACCTCCTTCAAGGAGAAGGTGCGCAAGCAGCCCGACAACATCAACGCCGGCCTGCTTACCTATCCCGTGCTGATGGCTGCCGACATCCTGATACACCGCGCCACAAAAGTTCCGGTGGGGAAAGACCAGGAGCAACACCTGGAGATGGCCCGCACCTTTGGAAACCGGTTCAACCGGATGTACAAACAGGATTACTTCCCGCAGCCCTATGCCTTCAACTTTAGCGAAGAGCTGGTGAAGATCCCCGGACTCGACGGCAGTACCAAGATGGGGAAATCGGAGGCGGAAGGAAATGCCATCTTCCTGGCCGAAGACCCAAAGGTGATTCGCAAGAAGGTGATGCGCGCCACCACCGACAGCGGTCCCGAAAACCCTGGCGAAGAGATGTCGCAGCCGGTGGAAAACCTGTTCAACCTGATGCGTGCCGTGAGCAGCCCCAACACCGTACAGCACTTTCTTGATGCATTTAACAGCGCCACCATCCGCTATGGCGACCTTAAGAAGCAGCTTGCGGAGGACATCATTGCCTTCACCACGCCATTGCGTGAAAAAATACTGGATATCGGCGCCAACGATGACTATCTGGGGAAGGTGGCCAAAATGGGCGCCGAAAAAGCCCGCGAAAGTGCTGCCAAAACAGTCCGCGAGGTCCGTGAAATTATCGGTTTTAAAGCGTTTTAAGGGTTACTGGTCGCTCGATGTGACGAATCGCCGACGATTCTTTTTTAAGTCGCCACAGATTCACAGATAAATCTTATGAAGATCACTGATTTTTAGAAATTACATGCCTAAACATATCGAAATAAAACACGAAAAGGAAAAAACCATATTGGTGGGCATCATCAGCGGTGGTTTAGCTGAGGAGACGGTTGCCGAATACCTCGACGAGCTGGCCTTTCTGGTGGACACGGCAGGTGGTGTTACACTGAAGCGTTTCACCCAAAAGCTGGACCGTCCAGACCCGGCCACCTTCATCGGAAAGGGGAAGGTGGAGGAGGTGCGTGCCGCCGTAAAGGAGCTGGAAGCTGACCTTGTGGTCTTCGACGACGAACTCACCGCTTCGCAGCTCCGGAACCTGGAAAAGGCACTGAAAGTTCGCATTATCGATCGCAGCAACCTCATCCTTGACATTTTTGCCATGCGTGCCCGCACGGCACACGCCCGTACGCAGGTGGAGTTGGCCCAGTACCAGTATCTGCTGCCGCGTCTGGCCGGTATGTGGACACACCTGGAAAGGCAACGTGGTGGAATCGGCCTGAAAGGTCCGGGGGAAACGGAGATCGAAACCGACCGGCGCATCGTGCGCGACAAGATCGCCTTGTTGAAAAAAAAACTGAAGCAGATCGACAAACAGAAGGCCACACAGCGTTCAAACCGCGGCAGCCTGGTGCGGGTGGCCCTGGTGGGCTACACCAACGTGGGAAAGTCTACCATCATGAATATGCTGAGCAAAACGAACGTATTCGCCGAAGACAAGCTTTTCGCAACTCTCGACACCACAGTGCGCAAGGTGGTAATCGGAAACCTGCCCTTCCTGCTGTCCGACACAGTGGGATTCATCC
>PWNO01000066.1 GCA_003557765.1 Bacteroidales bacterium | reverse complement strand
AACGGCAGTTTAGCTATAATGTTTTGTATGCCAGGCGGTTATTATTCATTGGATTGATGGGAACAGGGGTCTTATGGTATATAAAGGTATGAAAAATGTCAAAATGTCGAAATGTCGAAAGATTAAAAAGTCTGGGCCTGCTGTGTGTTTACTAACTTCAAACTTCAAGCTTTGTATTGTATCCATCATAACATTGTTGGGGTTTCCCGGCTTAATCTTCTTGCTGCTTACTTACTGTCTGCTTTTTACTTCACTGCCCAGTGCCGGTTACAACACCCTGTCAAGGGAATACGAGCTCGCGGTTATACCTGATCTGGCCATCCTGGTATACGGTCAGTTCGAAAGGCGCGCTCAGTCCGGATTGTTCTTCGAGAACGAGCTGGTAGTGCACCCGGTCTTGCACGCCAAAGCTGATGGTGCCACCCCCGATGCGGCTTCCAATGTCCTGGCCGCTAAGGTAACGCGACTTGTTGAGCCGGTAGACGGCAGTGTTGTAGCCCAGCGACACATCCAGGGCTTCATCGCTGGCGGCGGAGAATACCAGCACAAGCAGGTTGTCGACCCGCATCGGGTTGATCTGCATCTGCCAGTCTTCCTGTGAAAAGGCCATTGTTTGGCCGACACGGGCGGTCATGCTTCCCGCCACTTCCTCCGTAGCCAGCATGCTGCGGTCTTCGGTGAGGAAGATCGTTGCTGCGGCACCAAGCACCAATCCGATGAAGAGAATGGCGGCGTAGCGCAACATCCTGTGGCTTTGCTGGTGCAGGCTCCTGATCAGGCCACCCTTCCCTGCCACCCTTTTGCTGCGAATACTATCCATCACTTTTTCAGATAACCCGTGTGGGGCCTGTTCTCGCGGCACCTGGCGCAACGAAGCATTCACAGCCTCCATTTCTTCCAGGTAGCGCCTGGCCTCCGGGTCTTCTGTCACCATCCGGTCCAGTTCCCGCCGCTCCTCAGCATTCAGCAAGCCGTCAAGCTTCCTGTTGACTAGTGTTTCCAGACGTTTTTTGTCAGCAGACATCTTATCTTGTTTTATGATTTACAAATAATAAAGGGCATCATATTACATGTGTACTGGCTTATTTTGGTTTGACGTCTAAGGCACCTTGGGGATTTGTGTGCATTTGTGAAAACCATTTTGTGTTTATTTGTGGATATTCTTCAATCAAACCTCTTTAACCCATTATTTCCTTCAGTTTTTTTCTTGCATCATGAAGCCGTGATTTCACCCGCTTCTCCTGAACTTCCAGCACCTCTGCGATTTCCGCATAGGACAGCTCCTCGAAATAGTATAGCACGACCACAGACTGGTATGGCTCGTTAAGTTGTCCGACGGCCTTCCTAACCCATGCTTCCTGCTCGTCCTGCTCCAGGCGTCGGTCGGGTCCGTCTGTCATCTGCCCTGACCGCTCCGGTATTTGTTCCGGGTGCAGGTACCGCCGGGCCTTCTTTTGGTGACTGATGGCTGTGTTGATGGCGATCCGGTAGATCCAGCTAAAAAACTGACTTTTGAAGTTAAACGTGTTGAGCTTCTCATAAGCCTTTACAAACACCTCCTGTGCCAGCTCCTCGGCCTCAGCGTGTTGCCGTAACATCTGATAAAGCACGTTGTATACCTGGGCCTGGTATCTCGTTACCAGTTTGGAATACTCCTGTTGCCGGCCATCAAGGATTTGACGGATCAGTTCGTTTTCATCGCTTTTCATTGATATTACTTTATTGTTGATGACAGGTTGGTTTTGTTCACGTAATTTATTGCGTGATTCAGCTCAGCTGGTTCAGCTCCCACAGCTCCCGCTGGCTCATCCGAACCAGGGGCAGCAGGGCCATCTGACCGGCCTTGCCGATTTTTTTACGCAAAAACCTCATCTCTGTCAGCTTTTCCTTGATGCCAGGTTCTGTCATGGCAGGAAAGTCATTTTCGCGCAGCAACAGGTTGCGTTTGGCCTTGATGGACAGCTCCAGGTAGAGGCTGAAAAACCAATACATGTCCACGAGGGTTTCAGGCGAAAAATGCTTTTTCAGGCTGGCGAGGTACTCCCCGGCGCGGGTGTCGCGAAACTGCCCCTTGCGCATCATCGCCAGCATCTCGACCTCGCTGCTAAAAGCCACCTCCAGCCAGTCGCGCACCTGGCGCGTGGTATACACGAATACGGCATAAAAAAGCAAGGGGAGCATCGTGATGATCAGCAGGGTCATTACCAGTGGATTGAAGATGAGGTGGTTGAAAGCCGAGTGCAGCACGATGGCGATGAGGGTGCCGGTGCCGCCTGCAATGGCTGCGTGGTGGTTACGCTGCAATCCTTCCAGGAGGATCATCGCCGCGATGGCCACCACGCCGCCGTGCATGATGGCTGTGCCAAAGCCCCGCACGATGGCCAGCGCCACGCTGAAACCCTCGCCAAGGTGGAGGTAATACCAGAAGTTTTCGGCCAGGGCAAAGCCGGTTCCAACAGCAAACCCATAGATGGCGGCATCGATCATGAAGCCAATCCGGCGGCGTGCGACCATCAAAAAGATGAAGCTGAGCTTGAGCAGCTCCTCGGTCACGGGGGCCACGTAGCGGGTGAGTGCTTGTTGTTGCAGGTCAAGGAAGCCGGCGAGACCAGTGTTTGCATAAAACGCGATCACCGCCGATAAAATCCCCCATATCAAGGTCAGCAGCAGCCATCTGGTGCGCACGAGTTTAAAGCTGTCAAGGAGAAAGAGACAGAAGAGAAACAGCAATACCGGGAAAAACGCAAAAATAGCCCACATCGTCGGGGGTGGTTTGATTGATCCATTACCAGGGATCGCCTGCTGGTGGTGTCCGCGCTCAGCTGTCGGGTCTCGTCAGGCCCGGCCATCAATGATCACCGCAAAGCCCTGTCATGTGCCTGATCAGCGGCTGATGTTAACAGGCATTTGGGTTGTCGTCAGATAAGCCAATCGGGCACCAGGATTCCCAGGTCATTGTCACACCAGCCAGCCACTGATACCGGAAACACCATCTGATGGCTGGTCCCTGCATTACAAGCCATGCCCTGAGCCCTTCTGCTCCGTGCGCATCTGCAGTCAGCGCTGCGGGCTGATCATCACCGGCCAGACAGGAAGGTGTTCGGCGCCACGGACTTCCAAATAGTACAAGCCTGCACGGAGGTGCTTTACCTGGAATGCCTCCTGGTATTGGTTGCTGCCCTGCACCTTTCGTTTCTTGGCTACCTGTCCCTCTGGGGTGATCAGCCGAATCAGCAGCTCTTCCTTGTCCTGGTTGTGGAATGCCAGGTGGAGCACATCGGAAGCAGGGTTTGGAAACACCCTGGCGAGCAACGTGGTGAACGTCTTTTCCTCTCCGTAACTGGTATCCGTAAAATTGGTGGCATAGGCGCGGTAATGGTATTGGGTTTCGGTTTGCAGGTCTGTGATTTGAGAGGTAAAGACTCCTTCGCCGGCGCCATCATGGCTGATGCCGTCATTGTTGCTGATGGTGGGATTGGGTTGTGTGCTCCACACCACACCACGTGCCGTTACCTCGGTATTTCCGTCAAAACCCACATAGCCGCCGGTCTTTGCAAAGTTGTGGGCGATGATTTCTGGCTCGTCAGTATCCACCTCCGGGCTGAGCGCAGACTTTGTTTTGAACTTCCTGATGTTTCCATAATGGGTCTGGGTGCTTGTTTTGGCATAGGCGCGCACGTAATAGGTGTTCATCGGCTCCAGGTCAGTAAGTTTCACCTGATAAGCGCTTTCGCCGGGCCCTTTAACAATATGCCCTTCGTTGTCATCGATCAAAGGATCTCCGGTAGTATTCCACACAACGCCTCGTTGGGTAATGTTCTGCCCCCCATCATCCACGATGGTGCCACCGGTAATGGCATTAAAAGCCCTTATGTTGTCCGTTTCGTTGGTTAACACGATCATCCCGGAGGTGGGCTGGTAAGCAGCGATCACATGTTTAATCTCACGCACTGTGCGGGCATTGTCTGCTTGCTGTGCATGGCCTGCCGACACCCCGGAATGCGTGATATTGGGGTTGGAAAAATAAGGGACCTGGGTGTGATCGTTGCCGTCAGAAAAATATTGTCCGCTGGTATACGTCATCACCGAACAAAAGCGCCCGCCAGTTTCACCTGTCCAACGCCAACCGGCAGACCATTTGTTATCCGGCCAGTTTGCCCACTCCGTTGGCCCGGGTTGAAAGTTTTGTTGTGCATGGTGATGCAGCCCCATGTTATGTCCCATCTCATGGATATGTGTAAACCCAGTTGCTGCTTGCTGCACCCTGGTTAGGGAAAAACCATGAGCCGGACTACCATGGCGGTTGTTAAGCAGCCAGGCCAGGCCGCCGACATCAGCCACTTTGGCAAACATGGCCACCAGATCGGCACCGTGTGATACCCGCCAGTTGTGGGTCGAGGCAAGGCTGCCTGTACCTTCAGTCAGGTTACCCAGGTCGGCGGAAGAGCTTCCGCTCTCGGTATGGTTGACCTGGCCGCTGTGAACAAGCTCCATCACCACCCGGGTTTTGCTGTTTTCAAGTGTCATCTGGGCGTTTATCATGGCCAGTGCAATGACATTGTGTATCCCGCCGCCGTTCAACACGGCCCACTGACGCGCTGCAGGAGTGTATACCACCATCACCCCGATGCGAGCCATGTCGTCAGGGCCTTTTGGGTCGCTTTTAAGGTGGTTGCGGATGCGCTCCTGCTCCCGGATGTCATCAGGAGAAGGTTCCGGGATCAATGGCGGACCGCCTTCTATGATGTCACGGTCACTGGCGCGCATCTCAAGGAGGTAGTGCCGTTCTCCGGAGGGGTCGCTGATGATTTTGAAAAACTGATCCCTTTCGGGGATGAAAACAGTGCCCAGGGTGCGCCCTTTTGTGGTCGACAGCGCCACATAGACGTTACCCTCCGGGGCCCTTGCTGCCACAGTGAACGATCCGTTTACGTTGGTTTCCACGCGCCGGATATCCACCACGCTTTTTCTTTCTTCAAAGAGATTGAGAACAAGATGGTCTTTTGGGGCAAGCTCGCCCGCACTGGTCAGCACATCTGTGAGCACAACTTCGCGATAACGGATAATATCCTTTGCCTGATCCAGGAAGTCCAGCGCCGTTGAAGCATCCTTACGGGTGTCGCCGAAGGCAGCAATTAGCTCGTAGGTGTTTCCTGAACCCTGGCCAGACTTGTCCTGATCTCCTGATGGGCTGTTGTGGTTTCCGGCGCTAAACCCCGGTACAGCCACAAAAAGGGAAAAAAGCATGCCAAGACACAATGGAAGCAAGCGGAAATAAATTATTCTAAACATCTTCTGATGGTTTTTATCACACGAAAATTATTTATAAAATTAATGGTTTTATATAAATAGACAAATACCTTGTTATTACAACACCTGAGCCAACTCATCCTTAACCAACAAGACAGTTATGCTTCACGAATAATCCGGGTCTTCAACATGGAGCCTTGATTCACCGGGCTCGCATGTCCCCGGGTGTTTGTCATTTTATATCTTGCTCAGATGAAGCAACCATGACATAATCATGTGTTTGTGTTTCATCTTCGATGGCATGGCTCGTGTCACGTCATTTAACTAAGAGGCTCTTCTTCATCTTCTTCCGGCTCGGGGAAGCGTGTCGACCAGATGATTGCTTCCAGCTGGCGGAGATAGTCCCGTTTGTCGTAACGTGGAGCAAAAACCCAACCATCCATCATAAAGAGGCGGTTAGTTTCTTCGTCCACAAAGGTGTATGTTACGAAGGGTCCGCCCATAAAGTCACCCTCCACGCGCCACAGGCTGCGTGCTTCGATGGCATATTTGTCGTTGAAGTCGATCTCCCGGAACTCCGGCCGTAGCTTCAGGGGCTCGGTGTTGTAGGTGGTCATGTAGCTGCCGGGAAACTGTCCGGGGATGTACCGTTGGGTGATGGAGTCGCGGCGTGCCCAGATCACGTCTTCGTCAAAATCTACTGACGGGTCTGTATAATCCATTGTCCAGATCATCACCGACTGGTCGAACTCCTCCCTGGTGGCCGACTTGCGCAGCCAGACAAAATTTTCGCTTTCCACGGCAACAAAAAACCCTTCCGGTATGGCCATGTTGATGCCAAACATGTTTTTCACCGTTTGGTGGGATGAAACCTGCAGCATTCGACGGTAGGCATTTTCCAGGCGGAGGTATTCCACTGCCAGGAAGCGGTCGAAAAACTGTTCCTTGTTGTTTTCGAGGATGCGGACGGCTGATTCCTCGCTCGGGGCGGTTACTCTGATCACCTTCTGGGGGTAGGAATAGACGTCGCGCCTGAATTCGATGCGTGGTCTTTCGAGCGTTTCATCTACGTCAAGCATAAAGATGTGCCGATGACTTTCAAACACGGTCGAAAACTCCCGTTTGGGGATAAAGATCACGTTGAACATGGGTTCCGGCTGGTTCAGGGTGCTGATGGGTGCCCTGAATATGTTATCAAAGGCCGTGCCCACCTGTCCTTCCCAAAGGCTCTTATCCATCACCGCAAGCAACTCACCTGCCCGTCCGCTGGCAGATGGTTTTTCGGGACGATCAACGGTGCCACAACCGAAAAGGGTTAAAAGCAATAAAGCCGCTAATAGCTGGGGCATCAGAAATGTTGACTTGATCTTATGCATGGTTATGTTTTTTTGGATGGTCGTTTGTTAAAGAAGATGGATTATTGAAATGCAAGTTACAAAATATGTGCCAGAAGATAAGTTCATGTGCCCGGGTATTCATGTGCCAATGGGATCAAAACGGCTTTTGATCATCTGATCAATTCGCACAGGGGACGCAATGAACGTGTCAGTATATTAATCTGAGCTTGCGCTGGCCTCCGGTGGTTTCACCATCAAATGCTGTCCCGCGCGGATCAGGGTGCCGCTGAGGTTATTCCATTGTTGTAGCTGGTTTACGGTGACATTGTATCGCCTTGCGATGATCCCGAGGGTTTCGCCGTGCTGCACAACATGAACGTTGGCACCGCCTGCCACAGGCGCTGCTGCCGGAGATGGTGCCCTGACTACAAGGCGTTGACCGGGACGGATCAGGGTACCCCGCATATTGTTCAGCTGCTGAATTTCGCGCACAGAGGTGCCATAACGCCGTGCGATCGTTCCCAAAACCTCCCCCTGACGTACGACGTGGATGGTAGTTTCTGCCAGCCGCGCAGCTTTCTCCTCCTGTGCGATCTCTTCGGGCGTGCGGTAGTTGTAGATGGCATCGGCATTGGCGAGGAACTCGCCGGCGTGCGTTTTTGGAATGCGCAGCACATAAGGGCGACCTGCATTGTGCGGGATGATGTTTTGCCTGAAAGTGGGATTCAGGTAACGGAGGTGGTCCAGCGGAATATCAAGAAGAGTGCTTACATCGCGCAGACTGAGCTTTTGTTTGACCTGGATGGTGTCGATGTCGAAGTGCTTATAGGCCGGGGGTGAGGCATAGAGGTTATGTTCTTCGGCATATTCCATCACATAGGCGATCGCTATAAAAGCTGGCACGTAGTTGCGGGTCTCTCGTGGCAGGAAGTGGCGGATAAGCCAGAAGTCGTT
>PWNO01000119.1 GCA_003557765.1 Bacteroidales bacterium | reverse complement strand
CATCACTCCTCCCATGTGGCTATCATCAAGCATGTGGCCGTAGATTTCTTCAAAGTCATCGCCTGAGTAACATACATAAGCAATGTTGTTGTGATTGTAATAATTCAAGACAAAGGTGGTATCAAAACCATCCGAATAACAATGCACCTGAATTTCGTTTTTGCCAATTATGGATATTTCGGTAGTAGCCGGTTTACTTTCTGCGGCCCCCTCTTTGTCTTTTGTTTGCAAAACGGTTAGGGTGCCTTCATAAATACCTTCAACATTCGACTCATTGGTTTCTTGTTTTTGGCAAGCTGTAAACACAATCAATAATGCTATAGCTATTCCAGAAAATTTTACTAAATGTTTCATAAACTTTGATTTTAAAAATATCGAATTTAATTTCTCAAATTCAACCTAGCCTCCTGAAATGTTTGGTTAAAAAACATGATGCAGCGGTTGCAGACCATGTTTTTATTGATATATTCATTTTTTGCTGTTAAAGAACAAGAATACCTGAATCATCGCTACGAACTTTATAAACCTCCTCCACCGGAGAAATGACAATAATGCCATCACCACTGTGACCAGTACGTCCATTTTTACGAATAATATCAACTACTTGTTTTACATGCTCGCCCGTAACCACTAATTCCAGTTTGACTACCCTGTAGGCAGCCAATGGATATTTTTCACTGATGTGTTCTTTTTCGTGATCAGAATAGTGCCCGGTGCCTTCGCATTCCACAAAAGTCATGCAGCAATAACCAGCCTGCTTTAAGCCTTTGTACACTTCCTCTGTTTTTCTGTGCCTTATATATGCTTTAATTAATTTCATGACATTTAATTTTAGTTCAACAATTGATCAATTAATGTATTTCATTTAAAATGGCCTGGCGACTCAATGACTACGTTTTCACTTAATTATCTTTATTTTCCAGGCAATCTGCAAAGTCATGTAACTGGCATTTTGAGCAGGCAATTATTGTTTTTTTGTTTTTAATTCGTGGCAATCCAATCTATTGTTACCAAATGATTCTTTATTACTTTTTGCCAAATTATCTATAATGCGTGTAAACAATCCTTTTCTTTTCTTTTTTTCAATTGTGACCGGATAACCGAATGCTTGTAATGTTACTTCTAATGATTCCTTAGAGTGTTTAAATGGCAGGTATTCGATAAAGATACTTTTATCTGTTATCTCAAATGAATCAATCCCTTCTACTTCGTTAAGCTTATGTTGGAGATTAAAAATTTCTGCTTCCTCTAACGATTTATTAAACCGATATTTTACTGTTCTATCAAAATCTCTCATAATAACCTCCTGTAAATATTTTTAAATTTTTATTGAAAGAATAAATAGACTTTATATTTTTTGAGCTCCACTACCAAACTGGTCACTGAGCAATTAGAAATGCTCATTGTACCACTTGCCGAAGCGCCCGGGGTATTGCAGAAAGGTGTCTTCGACAAGCTCAGACACCAGCAACACCGGTCACTGAGTAGTTCGGCGGGCTCACGATGGAACCCGTCAAAGCACCATCAATGCACATGCCCCTCCATCTCACGGGGTTCTTCCCGATCTGCAACAGACACCCCTTCGCGCAGGGTTTCGCGTACTTCGCCGCAGCGTAGCATCATATCACCAAAATAGGGGTTTTTGATTTCTTCAAACTCGCTGAGCCAGTAGGCGCCACGATCACCATCCACCATGGGGCAGAAGGACACGTACCAGGTTTGCCCGATGGCACCCAGGGTGCGGGCGGTTTCGATGAAGGCTTCGGAAAGGGGTTCGAAATGCACGCGCATCTCTTCTTTATCTGATGCATCCACAAGTTTTTCAACGCTTTCTTCCATATCTTCATACTGGTCCATCCAGAACATGTGGTGATCACCTTCGAGAGAATGAATGCCGATGGTTGTCAATTGCTCTTTCAGTTCACGGCCATGTTGTCTTGCTTGTTCCGGGGCATCGTCGGCAAGGGCATTTTTCAGGTCGAAGTAGATGTGAAAGAGTTTCTCCAGATTGCTCTTAAAAGGTTCGGGAATGGCAGCTCTTTCCGGTGGTGCCATCATGCTGTAGCTTCCACGCAGCTGTGCTGCTGCATCAATGGCAAACACGCCGCTCACGGCAATTTCTTCCCCTTCCGATAAGCCGGAAAGGACCGTGTAACCCTCCGTGGTGCGGGGTCCGGTTTCAATCTCGCGGAATTCAAAGGTAAAGCCGTTATCCTGTGACTTTTTTACATATACCACCGAACGTTTGCCGGTCCACAATACAGCCGTTTCGGGAATTACCAGCTGGTGCTCCCCTGCGCCGGTGAGCGTGGCATTGACCAGCATGCCGGGTTTGAGCAGGTTGCCGGGGTTTGAAACCGTGAGCCGTACCCGGGCCGTGCGGGTTTGCGGATTGATAAATGGGTCCATAAATTCCACCTGTCCGCTGAGTTCTGTTTCCGGGCGGGCGGGTAATGTTACTTTTGCCTGCTGCCCTGAACGGATTTGCCCAATCTGGTTTTCATAAGCATCCAGCTCCACCCATACATTGGACAACCCGGCAATGGCAAAGAGGGTTTGTCCGGTGCTTACATAATCACCTTCCGAAACGGCCCGTTGGGTAAGATAGCCCGAGCGGGTGGCATAAATATCGGTGGTGGCAGAAGCCTGGCCACTTTCTTCTATGCGGTTGATTTGCGCTTCGGTAAGGTTAAAAAGCTTCAGTCTTTCACGCGCTGCGTTGTACAGTCGTGGCTGGCTTTCCTTACGGGTAGCGGACTGGATAAGCTCTTGCTGTGCCTGCATCAATTCGGGCGAATACAGGGTGGCCAGCCTTTCGCCCTGGCTGATAAACCTGCCGGTATAATCGGCATACAACCGCTCTATGCGGCCGGGGAAATGGGCTGTAAGCATCCGTTCCTCCCTTTCATTCACCGCCACTTTTCCGGTTAGCCTTAAGGCAGTGCCTGTATGTGCGGCTTCCACCCTCTGTGTGCGCAAATTGGCCCAGGTGCTGTGGCTTTCGCGCATGGTGAACAGGAAAGGGTCGTCATCCTGGTGGTCGTCATCATCGGAAGCAGGAATCAAATCCATGCCGCAAATGGGGCAATCACCCGGTTCGTCCTGCCGCACCTGGGGGTGCATGGAGCAAGTGTATTCGGTGTCTCCATTGAGTTCGGCATGTTCGTGGTCATGGTCGTGGTCGTGAAGATGATCGTCGTCACTACTGCCGCCAAAGAGCAGCCAGCCCAGCAGCAATCCGCCCAGGATGAAAATGATATAAATGATGTAAGTTTTTGTTTTTTGCTTTTCCATGATGTTATTTTTTATGGGGCTAAAGCCCCGGAATTTAGTTGTCTTTTAATCCGTCAGCTAAAGCTGACGGCAATGGATATTGCACCTATACTAATTGCTGACGTAACATTATCATTTTTTTACTTAGCTATCTATTGCCGTTGGCTTTAGCCAACGGAAAAGATGCATGAATCAATAGTGGCTTTAGCCACATTTTCTTATTTTGAACCATTCATTCAAAAATATTCCGCGCCAGCAACAAGTCCATTTCTGCTCGCGCCAGGTAATGGTTAATTTTATTTTCCAACATTCGCCATTCCAGGTCGAGGAGCTGGTCCTGGATGCGCAACAGTTCATCAAAGCCTTCATCGCCTGACGCATAGACATTGATGACCAGCTCCCAGGTTTTTTGGGTGATGTCGATCTGACGTTGGTAAAATTCATTATCACGCTGCAGATTGGTCGTTTTTGCCCTAAGTTGTGCCCACTGTGTCTGTAAGGCATCGACACGACTGCTCTCCCGAAAATTAGCGGCATCGGCCAGTAACCGGCTCTGCTGTTGTGTGGCCTGGTTTCTCCTTCCAAAAATGGGCAGGCTCACCGACACCATGGGCATAAGCATATGGCCACCATCCATCTGTCCCATGGCGGCTTCTCCCGGAGCAAAGTACGAATACTGCAATCCCAGCCCCAGCATGGGCCGTGTTTTAAGCCTGCTGACTTCCTGCTGGATTTCTGCTGCTTCTGCTGCTGTCTGTGCCCTGTTGAACTGTGGGTTGGAAGCAAAAGATTCATTGTCAGGTTGTGTTTCAAAATCTTCTGGTGTAAAAACCGTGAGTGTATCAGGGGTTTCAATGGTTTCTGCCAGTTCCCTTCCCGTAAGGATATTGAAACTTTCCACCAAAGCCCTGAATTCTTCCCTGATTATTTCTTCCCGGTTGTCCAGGGCAGCAAGCTGAATTTCCAACCGGTAGATGTCCAGTGTAAGTCCTGATCCCTGCTGACCTGCTTCGTAGCGGGTGTATATAATGTCTTCCCGGGATTTAAGGATTTCCTTGTATCGCTCAATGATTTTCAGCTCCTGCTCTTTGCGGTAAATTTCCAGCCACAGGCGGGTCACCTCCATAAAAAGGCGGTTGCGCTCGTCGCGATACTGATGGTACTGGCTTTCGGCCATTTTTTCTGCAGCACTTTTCTGTTTGCCCAGGGTGCCCGGCCAGGGGAACATTTGCATCAATCCCACATCTACCCATTGGTTGCCCATGAAGCGTTCCATGGGAGGAGTAAAAAATCCTGCCGATAAGGTGGGGTCGGGCAGGGTGCCGGTAATATCCACCTGTTGTTGGGAGGCTTCCCAGTCTTTGTGCTGTGCCTGCAAGCCGGGATTGTTTTCCAGGGCTTGCTGCAGGTATTGCTCGGGGTAAACCTGGGCGTGGGATTTCATTGTGCCCATGGAAAGTGCAATGCCCCAAAGCACTAAGAATTTTAAGAATTGATGAACTGTTTTGTTCATGGTTTTGTCTGTTTTGAGCTGCCCTGTCAGGGCGCATTGTTATCGTTAAATCTGTTTACCCAAGGCGTTGCCATTAGGCTGAAATGAACTATACTTTGTATGTTTCAACAGCAGGAATTATTTTCCTGAACCGGCGGACATTTTACAGTTCCATAGCTGCAATACACACAGCAGTCTCCTTGTCTGGGTTTAAGAACTGTTTTGCAGTTTTCACATTCATAGAAATACTGGCAGGCATTAGTTGGCATTTCTTCTTCCTTTTTATGCCCGCATTCAGGACATGTTATGATAGATTGCAAGATGGTTTTCATTATATTAATTCAATTTTTAATAAAAGTTTTTGAAACGCAAAGGGCGCGAAGGAAGCGCAAAGGACGCAAAGAGATTTTATAGCGTCCATTGCGGTGAATCCTCGCGTACTTTGCGGTTATTCTTCATTGTTTTTCTGTTCATTGTTCCCGTTTTTCATCAAAAATTCATTCCATGCCGTGAATAATACCGGTACCAGAAACAGGGTAATCAACGCTATGGTCATGCCACCGAAGGCGGGGATGGCCATGGGTATCATGATGTCGGCACCACGTCCGGAAGAGGTTAGGATGGGCAACAGGGCCAGCAAAGTGGTGGCTGTTGTCATCAGGGCGGGGCGTACCCGCTTTTTTCCGGCTTCCATCACCGCCGCATGCAACTCTTCGCGGGTTTCGGGTTTGTTCTTTGCAAAGCTGCTTTTCAGGTAGGTGGCTATGAGCACACCGTCGTCGGTGGCAATGCCAAACAGGGCAATGAATCCTACCCACACAGCCACACTAAGGTTTACCACATCCATCTGGAACAAATCGCGCATATTCACTCCAAAGGCACTGAAATTGAGGAACCAGCCCTGCCCATAGAGCCACAGCATCATAAAACCACCGGAAAAGGCCAGTGCAATGGCCGAAAATATCATCAGCGAAGTGGCTACGGAGCGGAACTGGAAATAGAGTATCAGGAATATCACTATCATAGACAGCGGTAGAACCAGCATAAGCCGGCGCTCAGCGCGCATCTGATTTTCGTAATTGCCTGAGAACTGGTAGTTCACACCTTGGGGTACCACCAGTTCCCCTGTATTAATTTTCTCTTCTATAACATCATTGGCCTGCTGTATCACTGAGAGGTCGGCATGGCCGGCTTCCTTGTCGAAGGTGATGTAGGCCACCAGGAATGTGTCTTCTCCGCGAATCATGCCCGGTCCTTTACGGAATTCCAGTGTGGCCACTTCGGCCAGGGGTAGCTGGTATCCGGCAGGAGATTTTATCCAGATATCACTGAGTGCATCCGGGTTGTCTCTGAATTCCCGCGCATAGCGGGCCCGGATGTCGTAGCGTTCGCGCCCTTCCACAGTGGTGCTCATGGGCATACCACCGATGGCAACTTCTACCACCATCTGAAAGTCTTCAATGGTGATGCCATGGCGAGCAAGTGCCTGACGGTCGGGACGGATTTCCAGGTAGGGTTTGCCCACCACACGGTCAGCAAAAACGGTGGAGCCGCGAATGAAAGGCACGTCCTGCAACACACCTTCCATCTGCATGGCGAATTCATCAATAGTTTGCAGGTCGGGGCCGAAGACTTTCAATCCCATGGGTGCACGCATACCGGTTTGCAGCATCACCAGGCGGGTTTCGATGGGCTGTAGTTTGGGTGCCGAGGTTAAGCCCGGAAACCGGCTGGCACTGGTAATTTCACTCCATATGTCGTCGGGACTTTCAATGTGATCGCGCCACTGCCGGTAATAGCGGCCACGTCGGTGAGGAATAAGTTCGCCATCTTCGTCTCTGACAAATTCGCCGTCACTATCCACCCGATAGCGGATTTTCCGCCCATCCATATCTGTTTTGTATTCGGTTTTATAGATAATTACGTTTTCGAACATGGTCATGGGTGCTGGGTCCAATGGGCTTTCGGCACGTCCGGCCTTTCCAACCACCATTTCTACTTCGGGAATGGCTTGTATGCGACGGTCTACTGCCTGCAACACTTCCAGGTTATACTCGATACCAGTATGGGGCATGGTGGTGGGCATGAGCAGGAAGCTGCCCTCATCAAGTGCAGGCATAAACTCACGGCCCAGTCCGGGAAAGGCGTGATAAAGGCTGGACCAGACGGTTGTGCTGCGAATATTCAGCCCAACTTTGTCAAAGCCATGAGCCACGAAGCCAAAGATGCTGCCAAATCCCATCCAGATATTAAGTCCCAGCAATAACAGGAATGCCGGGACAATCAGGAAAGTTTTTTTGTGGGTCAGGCACCAGGTGAGCAGGCGGGGATAGTAATACAAAATCACACGGAATAATACCAAAACCAGGGTAATGACGATGGCCAGGAACAGGATATTGATAAAAAGGCTGCGGTCCACACCAATGGGCAACCACTCGCTGGCCAGCAAAATGAGCACCACCAGCAGGGTGATACCCAGGTTAATGATGTTTTTGTGGGGTTTTACCCTTTCGGGGAAAAGATTTTGCACCAGACCCGAAATACCTGAAAGGATGATAAACAATCCTGCCCACCATAGGATATAAAAAGTGATGAGTAGTCCGGCAATGATGGTCAGACCGTTAATGGTGAAACGGGTTGTGGGTTTTTGAAAGAATGATTTCCACCTTTTCCATTCCCACTTGCCCGAAAACTGGTAGGCCAGCACAGGCATAAAGGCAATGGTGATGATGAGAGCGGCCACCAGGGCAAAAGTTTTGGTAAAGGCCAGGGGCGAGAACAAACGCCCTTCGGCGGCCTGCAT
>PWNO01000022.1 GCA_003557765.1 Bacteroidales bacterium | reverse complement strand
TCATTCAGGTTGTTAGCGTAACGGTTGAGCGCATTCAAACGCTCTTCGGCTGACTGACTATCCACGGTTGCTCCCTGACGCAGTCCCTTGATGGCTTCTTTCAACCCATTTATCGTGAGACCACTGTCTTTTAGTAACTGTGCAGCATCATCCGATCCGGATATGATGCCCAACATCAGGTGTTCGATGGATATGTATTCATCACCAAACTCCTTAAGCATGCTGTTTGCCACCTGCAGTGCCTTTCTAGATGAATCAGCCAAATAAGGCTCGCCCCCGGCTATCTTTGGATATTTTCCTACAATCCGGTCCAGCGCAAGCATGACGCTGGAAACCGGTACATTGTTTTTCTTCAGCAAATGCGGAGCCAAATGATTATCCACGACCAGTATGCCCTTTAGCAGGTGTCCAGTTTCGATGGCCTGGTGTTCATATCCCATGGCAATCTCCTGGGCTTTCTGTAAGGCTTCCTGTGATTTTATGGTTAAACGATCAAAATGCATGTCTTCTCCTAAATTAATTGTTTTTCAAGCTAAAAGTGTTTCACGGCCAATTGTATCAAATTGTGCGCCATAAGCCATTTAACGCCATTTGCAAGTCAAAATGACAGTGCTTTTTTTTATGAACTGACAGGGTTTCAGTAGCCGAATATGAAAGGATTTTGTAATATTGCGCCATAAAAATGAAGAATGAAAAATTTAGAGACCCGGTAACCGCGGCATTTGGCTACTGAAAAAGGCCTTATAGCCACATTACCTGGACTGTAAAGATAAAGTGGTGAGCAGGGACCTTTTGACTTTTTGAAATTTAGACCTTTAGACGTTTTTTGACTATGAAAAAATTGAAACTGCACTGGCAAATTCTGATTGCATTGGCATTCAGCATTATTTTTGGTTATTATTTCCGGGATCACGTGCATTATGTGACCTGGATGGGAGATCTTTTTCTGCGTGCCTTACAGATGATCATTGCGCCCCTGATCCTTTCTTCAATCATTTCCGGTGTCCTGAATCTTGGGAGCTCCAAAAACCTTGGTCGCATGGGGGCAAAGACCATCGGGTACTACATGGTCACCGGCCTGATTGCAGCAACGGTAGGTATCATTGCGGTGAATCTTGTCCGTCCGGGACATAGCGCTGACATCCGTTTGCAGGAAGACTTTGTACTTGATGCAGATCCCTCCACGCTGGGACAAACATTGCTTGAGATCGTTCCGACAAATGTGTTCCAGGCCATTGCTGAAACCGATATGCTTTCTATCATTTTCTTTGCTATTCTGTTCGGTTTTTTCGCATCACGCCTCGACGACAAGTACAAGGCACCCATTGAAAAGACCTTCAATGCAATTTTTGAGGTTATGATGCGCATCACCATGTTTGTGATCCGGTTTGCTCCATTGGGAATATTTGGTATTGTCAGCGGTATCGTTGCTGAGCAGGCAGATGACCTGGTAGGGATCTTTTCTAGCATGGGGGTTTATATGCTCACGGTGATCCTGGCCCTGATGGTGCATTCTTTGATTGTGCTGCCTTTGCTGATGCGTTTTATCGGGGGTGTCGATCCGCGCAAGCATTTCCGGGCAATGAGCGTACCCTTGCTAACGGCGTTCACTACTTCCAGCAGCAGTGCCACGCTTCCCCTTACCATGGAGGCCGTGGAAAAACAAGCGGGAGTGTCTAAAAAAACGTCCAGCTTTGTGCTGCCACTAGGGGCCACGATCAATATGGATGGCACAGCCCTGTACGAATGCGTTTCTGTGCTGTTCATTGCGCAAGTTATCGGGATGGAGTTAAGCATTGTTCAGCAGCTCATTGTCGTCATTACGGCGTTGCTCGCATCTATTGGAGCTGCAGGCGTGCCTATGGCCGGACTGGTGGTCATCACAATCATCATGTCGGTGCTGGGAATGCCCCTTGAGGCGATCGGCCTGATTCTGGCCGTGGAACGGATACTCGATATGTTCCGTACATCTGTCAACATCTGGAGTGATACCTGCGGTGCAGTGATCATCGCACGCTCAGAAGGAGAGGAGCTGAAGGTACAGCTTACTGGTAAAGATCGAGCAGTCCGGGAGGAGGATTAAGACGAATCTCTCTGGCTTCGTGGTTTATAGACGTGATAAGTTCATCTGCCACCGGGATCAGCACCTCCTTGCCAGCCTTCATGATGCTGAAGACGGGATTGCCTGGGAAGTCCAGGATCTTAAGGATCTCACCAATATGCTCTCCGGTATCCAGGTAGGCCTGATATCCGGCTATTTCATAATAATAGAAGGACTCACCTTCCAGTGGCGGCAGGTGATCAATCGGAAGAAAAACCTCTCTTCCACAAAGATGTTTGGCCTTATCAACGGTATCCACGTCTTCAAAAAGAATAACCGCTTCCTTTTTTGCTGGCCTTAAGGAAATGTCTTCTATAAAAAAAGGAACCAGTTTTCCTTCGATAAGAATGAAAACTGATTCCAGTTCGTTGTAGCGTTCAATATCATCGGTATCCAGGGCAACAAGCAATCCACCGTCAATGCCCAGGTTTTTGATAATGTAACCCAGATAATAGCAGTCCTCTTTTTTCATCTGTTGCCTCCTCAGATAAATTTACAGATGAAGCTGAGCCATTCAGGTTATCTGTTTTCGCAGCCGGGAGGATGGTATCTGAATCTGAACCATCGATAAAGGGAGGTACCGGTTTTATGTATAGGTATGGGAAGTGGCTTAGGCCTTGTCGTCTGACTTGTTTTCCTCTTCCTTCTTGTCACCATCCCCGGATGCTTCTTTCGTCCCGGACTTCTCTTCAGCCTTTTCTTCCTTCTTCTCTTCAGCCTTCTCCTTCGGCTTTTCTTCGGCTTTTACCTCTTCCTTCTTCTCTTCAGCCTTCTCCTTCGGCTTTTCTTCGGCTTTTACCTCTTCTTTTTTCTCTTCGGCCTTTTCCTCCTGCTTTTCTTCAGCTTTTACCTCTTCTTTTTTATCTTCAGGTTTTTCAACTGCTGTTTCTTCCTGCTTGCTGTCTGCTGCAGGCGCTTCCTCTTGTGCTTCGGCCGCACCCTCTTCTGCTTTCAGGTTCTCTTTGGCTAATTTTTTGGACAGCTCCTCAGCCCTGGCTTCATTGATCTTTCGTTCTTCGTCCAGGCGCTTCTTTACCTTTTCCTTTTCAGTGAGTTCTGCATCCTTACGCGCCTGTTCAATCTTGGCTTCCTTCTCCTTCAACCAGGTTTGGAATTTCTCTTCTGCTTCCTCTTCGGTATGCGCACCTTTGGCCACACCCTTAAGCAGGTGGTGTTTCATCATGACACCTTTGACAGACAAAATGCTGCGGGCAGTGTCTGAGGGAGATGCCCCCACCTGTACCCAATGCAGGGCCCTATCGAAATCAATGGTGATGGTAGCCGGATGTGTCATGGGGTTGTAAGTGCCAAGTCTCTCAATAAATTTTCCGTCCCGGGGTGCACGACCGTCCGCTACTACCAGATGATAAAAAGGCTGTCTTTTTTTACCTTTTCTCTGTAGTCTGATCCTTGTTGGCATTGTAATGTGTGTTAAAGTTTAGAATATATTGATTTTTAAGAAGGTGCAAATATCGTTTTTTTTTCTGAATTAAAAAAATATTGCGCGCCCATTTTTGTCTTTCGTGGCAAGCGTTTTTTGTATAATTTTAAAAACATAAACGCACAGGCATGGCTGAAAAACAATTTACTCATTTACACGTACATACCCAATATTCCATTCTTGATGGTGCAGCAACCATCGGTCCGTTGTTGAAAAAAGCCGCTGATGACGGTATGCAGGCCCTGGCCATTACAGACCATGGCAACATGTATGGCGTCATGGAATTCACCACACAGGCCAAAGCACTGGGTATCAAGCCTATCATCGGTTGTGAAATGTATGTAACGGAAGGCAGCCGCCACGAAAAAAAAGGCAGATCTGATCGCAGTGGCAACCACATGATCCTCCTGGCTAAGAACTTTCAGGGATATAAAAATCTATCCCGGCTCTGCTCCATTGGCTATCTTGAAGGTTTTTATTATACTCCACGTATCGACAAAGAGGTGCTCTTCATCCATAGGGAGGGCCTTATAGGCACATCTTCATGCATTGGCGGCGAAATCCCACAAACCATTCTCAACAAGGGGGAGGAAGCTGCAGAAAAGGTACTGCTGGAATACCTGGAGGTTTTTGGTGATGACTATTACCTTGAGCTGCAACGACATGGGTTGGAAGAGCAGCAAGTGGTCAATGAGGTGCTGCTCCGGTTAGCATCAAAACACAAGGTCAAGCTAATTGCCACGAACGATTGTCATTTTATCAACAAAGCTGATGCCAGGGCGCACGATATCCTGGTATGCTTGCAAACAGGCCGCGACCTGGAAGATGAATCGCGGATGAAATACTCCGGTGAAGAATACCTGAAGACGCGTGCGGAAATGGCGGCTCTCTTTTCGGACGTCCCCGAAACCATCGAAGGCACGATCGAGATTACCAATAAAATTGAAGATTACAAGATTACACAGGATGTGATGCTCCCTTCTTTTCCCCTGGCTGCAGGATTTGACACCGAGGATGCTTACTTGCGCCACCTTTGCTATGAGGGAGCTAAAAAATTCTATCCTGAAATAACAGATGAGATCAGGGAAAGGCTGGACTTTGAGCTCAAGGTGATTGGAGACATGGGTTTTGCGGGATACTTTCTGATTGTACAGGACTTTATCAACAAAGCAAGGGAGATGGATGTAGCTGTCGGGCCTGGCAGGGGGAGTGCAGCAGGTTCAGCAGTGGCCTTTTGTACGGGCATCACCTCCATTGACCCCATTAGGTATAACCTGCTTTTTGAGCGTTTTCTGAATCCGGAAAGGATCTCTATGCCCGATATTGATATTGATTTTGATGATGAAGGCAGGGAAAAGGTACTGCAATATGTCATTGAAAAATATGGCAGGGAGAAAGTGGCGCAGATCGTTACTTTCGGCACGATGGCCGCTCGTTCATCCATCAGGGATGTTGCCCGTGTGCTGAAGCTGCCTCTCCCTGAAGCCGACAAGCTGGCCAAACTTGTGCCGGACCGGCCGGGGATAAGCCTGAAAAACGCTTATAAGGAAGTGCCTGAGCTGGCCAAAGCACTTAAGGAGGCCCCACCCGTTGTGCAGGAAACCCTGAATTATGCCAGAAGCCTTGAGGGATCCACCCGGCAGACTGGTGTGCACGCCTGCGGGGTCATCATCGGCCCCGATGACCTGATTGATTGTCTGCCGCTTAGCACCCAGAAAGACACTGAACTGCCTGTTACACAGTATGATGGATCATATGTGGAGTCGGTAGGCATGCTGAAAATGGACTTCCTGGGGCTGAAAACATTGTCCATCATGAAAGAGGCCGCCAGGAATATTGAAAAACGCTATGATTCCAAAATTGACCTGGAAAATATTCCGCTGGACGACGAAAAAACTTACGAGCTTTATCAACGGGGAGATACCATTGGTACCTTCCAGTTTGAGTCACAGGGCATGCGTGAATACCTTAAAGAGTTAAAACCTACCAACATAGAAGATCTAATTGCCATGAATGCCCTGTATCGACCGGGCCCTATGGATTTTATCCCGATGTTTATTAAGCGTAAGCACGGGCAGCAAAATGTGGAATACCCTCATCCGTGGCTGGAAGACATCCTGAAGCCGACCTTTGGCATCATGGTCTATCAGGAGCAGATCATGCAAGCTGCACAGATCATGGCAGGATTTACGCTGGCCAATGCAGACATTCTCCGCCGAGCCATGGGAAAAAAGAAGGTCGAGGAAATGGAGCGCCAGAAGGTGTTTTTTATCGAGGGGGCCACAAAAAAAGGTGTGGATAAAGTTCATGCCGAAAAGATATTCAATGTGATGGCGCGCTTTGCTGAATATGGCTTTAACCGTTCACATTCAGCAGCCTACTCTGTCGTGGCATATCGTACAGGCTATCTTAAGGCAAATTATACCGGCGAATACATGGCTGCTGTGCTGACTCACAATTTCAGCGACATCAAGAAGATCACCTTCATCATGGAGGAATGCCAACGCCAGAAAATACCGGTACTTGGTCCCGACATCAATGAAAGTACTTTCAATTTTGTGGTTAACGACATGGGTCAGATCCGTTTTGGCCTCGGTGCCATCAAGGGCGTAGGAGAGGGGGCCGTAGAAAGCATCGTATCAGAAAGGGAAAGCAATGGCCCGTATAAAAACATATTTGATTTTGCAAAAAGAGTAAACCTGCGGAATGTGAACAAACGTGTTTTTGAATCCCTTGCCCGGGCAGGAGCCTTTGATCGCTTTGAAGGCGTGCATCGCGCGCAGTTTTTTCATTCGGAAGACAACGGTGCCAGCATTTTTCTGGACAAGATCATTCGGCATACCCATAACGTACAGCAAAGAGAAAACACTTCGCAGATGAATCTTTTTGAAGAAACAAACGAAGTCTATTTTCCTGATCCGGAGTTGCCTAAATGTGAACCCTGGAGTAAACTGGAAATGCTGAAACAGGAAAAGGATGTCACAGGTATGTATATTTCAGGACACCCCCTCGACAATTATAAGATCCACATCCGGAGCTTTTGCAGCCACCGGGTAGGGGACCTGAAAAACTTGCATGCGCTGAAGAACAAGGAAATTACCTTTGCGGGGATCATCACGGCTGCTGCACATAAATATGCCAAAAACGGAAACCCATATGGTACCATACAGATCGAGGATTATTCCGAGTCGCATCAGATCTTCCTTTTTGCAGAAGACTATCTCAAGGTAAAGCATTTCCTGGAGCCCCAAAACACAGTGTTTGTGAAAGCACGGATTCAGCCAAACCGAAAGAATCTTGGCCAGCTCGATATAAAAATCAAAAGCATGACATTGCTTAGCGAAATGGCAGAGCAAGACCCTGCTGACCTTGTACTTCATCTCCCGGTTGCCGATATTGACCAGCATCTGATTAATCGGATGAAGCGAACAGCTGTAAAACATAAGGGGAAATCACGGCTGAAGATCTACCTTATCGATCCAGTGGATCATCATTCCATTGAAATGTTGTCACGAACGGTTAAAGTGGAGCCCATAGGCTTCTTGCAGGAGTTCTTAAAACATTATGAAGTAAAATTTCGTTTAAACTAATGTGATCACCTGCACAATTTCTGGCTGGCTGCCCTTTTGATATGGTTCAACAGCGCTGAACAGGTGATCTTTCCTGCAGCCGCACTATTGCCCTTTCGTGTTGAAACTTTATTGGGTATAAAGGTGTCAAAAAAGGGAGCCGTGCGCGAATTAATGTAATGTTATATTTTGCAAAATGCCCGGGCGTTTGCGCAACATGCGAATTCAATTTATATCTTTGTGTTGAATACAATTAAAAAACGTAGAAGTATGGCACTTGAAATCACTGATTCCAACTTTGAAGAGCACGTATTAAAAGCTGACAAGCCTGTGGTTTTGGACTTTTGGGCTGAATGGTGCGGGCCTTGCCGTATGGTCGGCCCGATTGTATCGGAACTGGCTGAAGAGTACAAAGACAAGGTGGTTGTTGGGAAGGTGGATGTGGATAGCAATCCTGACGTAGCCAT
>PWNO01000187.1 GCA_003557765.1 Bacteroidales bacterium | reverse complement strand
CTTCCGATCTAAGGAAACTGCATGCCTGGGGCTTTGGAAAGCAGCTGTTTCCGGTATCCTGTGGTTAGAGCGGTGCATATCCATGAATACACGCATCGGACTGAAGCGGAACATCAGGGAGGTGGATTCCATATAAACATTCAATCCCAGCGATTAGCTAAAGTGAAAACCGACGCTGAAGGGTTTTTTGAAGCTGCCCTTCCGCCAGGGAACTACTCTATTTTTATCGAAGAAGAAGGGAAGTTTTATGCCAACCTTTGGAACAGCGAAGGATATATCCATGCTGTAACAGTTACTGAGGGCGATGCAGAACAGGTAACCATCCACATTACACACTCAGCTTATTATTAGTCAATTTCGTAATCAGTTATGTGCGCTGATAGCGGGTATTTTTGCCTTCAGGGAATATTTTAGGAAGAAGTATTTACCTGTTGGCAATGTCTTGCTATTATCTACTGGGAGGTGCCAGGTAATTCCCGCTTGATCTTTTCAAATGCTTTATTATTTGTCCGGTAAAATCAAGCCCCTCACAAAAACCTTGCAAGGGGCTGATTTTTAAGTTGTCCCGCCAGGGTTCGAACCTGGACTCTTCTGATCCAGAGTCAGACGTGTTGCCAATTACACCACGGGACATTTTTGAGGGTGCAAAGTTAAAAAATATTCGAAAAAACTAAGCAACACTCCTGACGATCGTACCAACAGCTTTATATGGACCCAAATGGTTTAACAGACCAACCAGGCGGTCAATGCCTATTAGGCGTGTGTCAAAGCCCGCACTTCAAAACCTCAGCTTCAACCCTCAAGCCCTGCTTCATTTCTGCATTTTCGCCCACGAGTCCCTTAACGTCACAGTACGGTTGAAAACCAGCTTTTCTGCACTGCTGTCCAGATCGATACAGAAGTACCCGGTACGTTCAAACTGAAAACGCTCACCCGGTTTGGCCTCCTTTACGCTTGGCTCGAGCAGTCCGGTGATCACTTCCAGGGATTCCGGGTTGAGATTGTCTTTAAAATCGCCATCTTCGGGTACATCATCCGGCTCAGGTACGTTAAAAAGCCTGTCATACAGCCGCACTTCGGCTTTCAGGGCGTGAGCGGCACTTACCCAGTGCAGGGTGCCTTTAACCTTTCGGGTGCTGCCAGATAGGCCGCTTCGGGTTTCCGGGTCATAGGTGCAGTGGATGGCAGTGATTTGTCCTTTTTCATCTTTCTCCACGCGCTCGCATTTGATGATGTAAGCATACTTCAGGCGAACCTCTTTGCCCGGGGAGAGGCGGAAGAACTTCTTCGGCGGGTCTTCCATGAAATCCTTGCGTTCGATATAGAGCACCTTGCTGAAGGGTACCATGCGGTGACCGTCCTCGGGCTTTTCGGGGTTACGCGTGGCCTCGAGCTCTTCCACCTGTTCGTCAGGGTAGTTGTCGATGATGAGTTTTACCGGGTCGAGCACACCCATCACGCGGGGTGCGTTTTTGTTAAGATCTTCGCGAATGCAGTGTTCCAGGAGGGCCATGTCGATGACATTTTCCCGTTTTGCCACACCCACTTTATCGGAAAACACCCGGATGGATGCCGGGGTGTAACCCCTGCGGCGCAATCCGGAGATGGTGGGCATCCTGGGATCGTCCCAGCCAGCCACGTGTTCGCCTTCCACCAGCTCAAGGAGCTTGCGTTTGCTCATCACCGTGTAGTTCAGGTTGAGGCGGGCGAATTCAAACTGTCTTGGCCTGTTTTCCGTGATCTCAAGGGCATCAAGGAACCAATTGTATAGCGGGCGGTGCACTTCAAATTCCAGGGTGCAGATGGAGTGGGTGATGTTTTCCATGTAATCGCTCTGACCGTGTGCCCAGTCGTACATCGGATAGATGCACCACTGATCGTCAGTGCGGTGGTGATGAGCCCGCATGATCCGGTACATCACCGGGTCGCGCATGTGCATGTTGGGAGAGGCCATGTCGATCTTAGCACGCAACACGTGACTGCCATCAGGAAAGTCACCGTTACGCATGCGCTCGAACAGGTCCAGGCTCTCTTCCACGGGCCTGTCGCGCCACGGACTGATCCTGCCAGGCATCGACGGTGTCCCCCTTCCAGCGGCAATCTCTTCACCTGTCATCTCACAAACAAAGGCTTTCCCTTTCTTAATGAGAAAAACAGCCATCTCATAAAGCTTCTCAAAATAATCGGAAGCATAATACTCCCTGTCTTCCCAGTCGAATCCCAACCATTCTACGTCTTCCTTGATGGCATTCACGTAGCCAACGTTTTCCTTGGTGGGATTGGTGTCGTCGAAGCGCAGATTGCATTTGCCATCGTACTTGTCTGCCAGTCCGAAATTCAGGCAGATTGACTTGGCGTGGCCAATATGCAGGTAGCCGTTGGGCTCCGGGGGGAAGCGCGTATGCACCCGCCCGCTCGTCCGGTTGTCTTCCAAGTCCCTCACGATGATCTGCTCTAAAAAATTCAAAGAGGGGGTGTTGTTGTTTTCTTCTTTCATAGGTAAACAAAATTGTCGAAAAGTCAAAAAGTCTAAAGGTCAATGCCCGGTGCACAACGGATGGTGACCATGAAAAGCGCAATTAGATCATCCTGCTAATGGAGTTTTACAATTGCGGTTCTTCCATGTAAATCCCTGGACTAAGGCTACACAAAAGTATAAAAAATGCTGCTGTTAATGTATGCAAAATATGTACATTTGCCCTTTGACAATGCAAATGCGACATGGCTAAGATATTGCTTGAAGAGATGGAATTTTACGCCTATCACGGCTGTTTTAAGGAAGAGCAGGTGATCGGCAACCGTTTCCTTGTCGATCTGGAGGTCGAAGCTGATACCACGGCAGCGGAGACTTCAGATAAGATCCAGGACACCGTAAATTACCAAGCCGTATATGACCAGGTAAAAGCCGTAATGGAAGAGAAGAGCCATTTGCTGGAGCATGTAAGCAGGCGCATCCTTGACGCCCTAAAAGGCCGTTTCCCTGAAATATACAGGATGAAGGTAAAGGTTTCAAAAATGAATCCACCCATGGGAGGGAGGATGCGGTGTGTTAGCCTGGAGAAGGAAGAAGTAAGAAGTAAGAGGTAAGAAGGCCAGTGGCCGCATTATTTTGGGCTGTGGAGATAATTGGGTAAAGAGCAAAAATCTCCTTTTAAAAAGATATATTATTTTTGGACAGGATATGGCCAGGAATCAACAAAATGGAGGAAATGATCCAAAAGAGAAAGTCTGTGCGCGGTGCGGGACAGACTTTCTTTGTTTGCATAACCGGGATTGCTGGTGCATGGATTATGATCTCACCGCAGAAACCTTGGCTTTTTTAAGGAAGAATTACGACGACTGCCTTTGTCCGGCCTGCTTATCGCACCACGGTTTACCCAAGGATGACCCAGCTACGGGGCATTCAAAGAACTGACTTGGCCCATCTACGCATCTTTCCTTAAAGATCAGCTCACCTTACACTCATCAATCAGTTTTCGGGATTAGTGGCAAAGGGGTTTGCTGCTGCATAATCCGCGAGCTGGTAAAGTCAGGATCTTTATGAGATCTCACCATATGCAAAGAGTTTCACAAAGTTAATATCTAATGGAGGATTTTTTACCGTCAATATGACTAATTGCCAACAGCCAACAAGCAAAAAAGCAGCAATTAATTTGGGTGATAAACGTATTTAAATTACCTTTGCATTTGCAAAATAAGGTCTCGTGGCCGAGGGGCTAGGCAGAGGTCTGCAAAACCTCCTACAGCGGTTCGAATCCGCTCGAGACCTCCAACCCGGTTCAACAAATCCAACCGAAATCTTTAAAAGTTAACAAAACCAGCGCTTTACGAAGGGGCTGGTTTTTTTGTTGCTAAAAATATCCGTAAATTATTGTGGGCGATGCCACCCACGTATTCCAGGCCCATTATACTCACACCGATTCGGGTATAATTTGCAAGTAGATCGGGGCTTTTTGTTCTGATTACAACTTTTCACTCATTTTTTGCGTCTAAGTATATAAAGCATTCCTGCTTTTTGTTGGTTCTAAAATCAAGTTATTATAAAAATGATTGCTAATAAAAGCGCACCGTTAATCCTATTCAGTCTATTTATAACGCTCTCTGCGTGTGATAAACTGATGGACACCTCCCCGGAAAAACTTCCCACAAAGCTGAAGTTTGAATTTGCTATTGATGAATATGACCTGATTGAAGATAAAGACGCAAATACATCACAAGGCACACACAATCAATCAAGGTTCAACATTAACCGGGGATCTATTGCCATTGAAAATATTGAGTTTGACGGCCGGAGGCAACACGGCGCCACCAGTGTTTATTTCATTTCGGACTTTCCAGAAACTATGCTGTTAAACCTTACGGGCAGTTTAAGCCAAACAGGTATTTCTTTTGATATTCCTCAAGGAGTGTATTCAATGGTTGAACTGGTTTTTCACCTGGGTGACGACCATCACCCCTCTCTTGTAATGGAGGGAAGCTTTCAGCGAGGCAACCATGAGCCGATTGAGGTGCGCTTCGAATACACTTATCGAGAACAAATAAGGGTTAAAGCCAAGAACCATGGGGGCCTGGAAGAGATGGTTTTTAAAAAAGACGAAGTTTCAATGGCTGAGGTTTACATTGACACGCATTCATTAAGCCGGCTGATAAATTTCGGGATGCTTAAGGATGCAGAAGTAGTAATAATTGATGGCAAAGAGGTTTTACTGATCAATGAACATAGTAACCCTGGGCTATACAACAGCATTTCCGCAAGGCTAAACCATGCGCTTAGGGTGCTTATAAAATAAGAATGCGAAAAGAGTCTTACTGTGACGAAGAAATTGTAAACGGCTGCATCCGTAGCGACAGGCACATTCAGGAGGTGTTATATCGAATGCATGCCCGCAAAATGTATGGCATTTGCCTGGGCTATGCAGGGAGTAGCCGCGACCTGGCGCAGGACATGCTCCAGGAAGCATTTGTCAAAGTATTTCGTCACATGGATCAATACGATGGCAAGGGATCGCTCGAAGGATGGATACGCAGGATCGTTAGAAATACTGCCATTGACATCTTGCGAAAGCAATCACGCCATATAGAATTGATCCAAGGCGAAGTGCCTGAAAGACAAGAAGCAATAGGTGAAGATGCCTTGTCTCAGATAGCGACAAAAGACATACTAACTATGATTGCACGCTTGCCTAAAGGGGCAAGGATCATTTTTAACCTGTATGCCCTTGAGGGATACAGCCACCAGGAGATCGCTGAACAACTGGAGGTAAGCCCCGGCACATCCAAATCGCAGTATAGCCGTGCACGGCATCTGCTGCAGCAGTGGCTTCAACCATCTGATAGTTAAGACATGAAACTGGAAAAGTGGTATAAGTACAAGATTGAGTCTAACACCGAGGATCCCCCCGAAAAGGTGTGGGAGGAAGTGCAGAATGCCCTCGACATTGACCTTGTATGGCAGAGGGTGGACCAAGAGTTGCAACCTGCTGCCAAGAAAGTAAGCAGAACCTGGATTGCTGTTGCAGCCTCACTACTGCTGCTTATGGCTGCCCTTGGCACACTGTGGTACCAGGCTGGCATCCTGCGTAAACCCGGAAAAGAAGACGCAGTAACGGCAGTCGAACGCCCGGCTATTCAGCGATTACCGGCAATCACAGGTCAACAACAGCCATTAATTACCGCATCGCAGCCTTTCTTACCAATCACCCATCGCCTAAAGCAAAGATTGCTTTACAAGGATAAAAATACGGCAATGGGGTTACCTGAGGATAGTCCCGCAGGGTTAACAATACCCGCCATGCAGCCCATGACTGGTGCTGTGGCCGTATCGGCTATGCCTGATTTTTTCACTGCAGCTGACTCTCAAATGAATGATTACCCCATTGATCACGATGTGCGATTAATTAGTGAAGATGCTTTGGATGACATCCGGAACCATGAAGCGATGGGGCAGCAGGGCACTTATTTCGGACTGTCGATGCAGTTCGCCAACACCTGGCTGCGGAATGAAAAAACCGCTGCCGGCCTGCAAAACACCTCACTGGTTGACACGAGGCCTTCGTTTGGCAAGTCATTTGGTGTGGTTGTTGGCCAGCAGCTATCAAAAAAGGTGGACCTTAAACTAGGCCTGAACATCATCTCCGAAAAAAGCCAAGCTTACAATGAATATTTACATGGCCAGTTTGTGTCAACACGCATCGACATGAATTACACGAAGCTGGTTCTCACTGCATCTTACCGCTTCGGACCACACAGTCCGCACAGGGCAGTAGCAGGTCTCTATGCCGCATATCTGGTTGATGCATCGCAATTTGTTCACGGGATGGATGAGAGTGTAACCAGAGATTACAACAAAACTGATTTTGGCTTGGTTGCAGGTTATGAATATGTCTATCAGCTCGGCGATCGAGTGCAACTCGGCACCGGTGTCTATGCCAATTACGGACTCCAAAATGTTTTTGCCGGCAATGATCAACTTCCAGCCTACCTCAACCGCACCAACCTGCTGTCGCTGCATGCCGGCATTTCATTGGGATACGCATTTCGCCAATAAAAATATTTTTCAGATCCAGGAAGTTTTTCCAACCCCGCAGATAAACTAAACGTCATAATTTTATCAAGGAAGCAATGTTTCTGCATCCAAATTTCTTTTATTGTTGCACTTAAATCTTTTAAATGATGTTACGATTGATGAAGCTTGTCATGATTTTTGCCGTTCCGATGCTTTTCTTTGCCTCCTGCGATACTGATGAGGGAAGAGAAGAACTTGAATCCGGATGGATCAACCTATACCTTACTGATGCTCCTATCGATACGGATGGCATAACGGGTGTATTCATTACTTTTAATGAGATACAATACCACTTGCAAGGGAATGAATGGATGGTGTTCGACGAATTTGAAGGACCTGTCAAGGTCAACCTGATGGATTATACGCATGGTGCTTCAACCTTGCTGGGCTATTTTGATATGCTTCCGGGCACTTATACCCAGATCCGCTTTATGTTGGAAGCACCTGAGCGCGACCAGGGTCCGCCTGTTAACCCTGAATGTTACCTGGAATTTGAAGACGGCACCACTGAGCCTTTGTTTGTACCCAGCGGCTCCCAATCGGGATTCAAGGCAACAGGCAAGTTTTCAGTACCGGTAAATGGAAGTGTTGATGTTACCGCTGATTTCGACCTGCGAAAATCCATCGTTGCTGCCGGCAACTCCGGCCGATACATCCTAAAACCAACCATCAGGCTGATTGTAAATGACCAGGCCGGCCGGATCGTTGGTGACGTGTCAAATATTCCAGAAGGCTTTGGTATTGTAGTATATGCTTATGAGGCTGGAACATACACAGAAGATGAAGCGAATGATCCTGCGGAAGAAGAAGTACGCTTCCCGAACGCCATCAACAGCGACATGGTGTGTGACAACGATATGTATCACATCGATTACCTGGCCGAAGGCCTTTACGACCTGGTCGTGACTCTTACAATCGAGGGCGAGTTTTCAGAAGTAGCAGCCATCATTAAAGATGTGGAAGTGGTTGCCGGGCAAACGACCCACTACGACATTGACTCTTCTGATTATTAGTTTTTTGTGGCTTGCCTGTATTT
>PWNO01000061.1 GCA_003557765.1 Bacteroidales bacterium | reverse complement strand
TTGTTGATTTTCTTAAGTCAAAGCATATAACAGCTTTATTTACCAGTCTGACATCAGGCGACTGCACATTAGAGAATTCTGATGTCGGAATATCATCATTGATAGATACATGGTTATTACTACGCGATATTGAATTGAGCGGCGAACGAAACAGGGGACTGTATGTTCTTAAATCGAGGGGGATGGCTAATTCTAACCAGATCCGTGAATTCATTCTCACTGACCACGGCGTGGAATTACGGGAAGCTTATATTGGTTCCAGTGGAGGATTAACCGGTTCGGCCCGTGTTGCACAGGAGGCTCTTGAAAACGCCGAAGTGTTGACGCGCAAGCATGAAATTGAACGTAAAAAACGTGAAATAGATCGGAAACGGAAGGCATTGGAATCAAAGATTGCAGCATTACAAGCCGATTTTGATTCGGAAGAATCCGACGCTGTTAAATTGATAAAAACAGAGCAGGATATGATTAAAAAACTGGAACAGGACAAAATGGAAATGGCAGTCAGCAGAAAAGCTGTCATGGGTAAACGTGCTCCCGGCAATTTGAAATAATCATTATAAACAGTATCCTATGAAAGCAAAGAAGGTGAGTTCAGAAATTATGATTAAAAACGGTAAAGCCGATAAAACGACAGATGAAAAATGGGTGCTTCGTTTATACGTTGCAGGACAATCTCCAAAGGCTCTTGCTGCATTTGAAAATCTGAAAAAAATATGTCAGGAACAATTAAAGGGGAAATATTCCATTGAAGTAATTGACCTATTGAAAAATCCACAGCTTGGTGCCGAGGACCAGATCCTTGCCTTACCAACGTTAGTGAGAAAATTACCGGTACCGGTTCGTAAGATAATCGGAGATCTTTCAAATACAGAACGTGTACTTGTCGGACTTGATTTATTGCCAAATAGCTGATTTATAAATATATACCTTATCATGCATATTTATGAAAAAGAATAAACCAAAAGCAGAGGAGACTCCGGGAAAGTTTGAACTGCCTATTCCTGAACAAAACCAGAGTAAATATACTTTGCGTTTATACATAACCGGTGCAACGAAACGATCAACCATGGCAATAACCAACCTGAAGAAGATTTGTGAAGAATATCTTGAAGGGCAATATGATCTTGAAGTGATAGACCTGTATGAAAATCCAAATTTAGCAGAAGGTGACCAGATAATTGCAGCCCCTACATTGATTAAAGAGCTGCCACTTCCGTTCCGTCGCATTATTGGTGATATGTCAAATAAAGAAAAAGTCCTTTTAGGATTGGATCTGAGAGAGGTGAAGAAAAAGTAAGGACTCCGGGAATTTTAAATCAGTTGGTTTAATATAAATGTAAATGACCAGAACAAAAGAACAGCTCATAATTGATAATAAGGAATTGCATTCACGCCTGGTTGAAATTGAGGAGGCTCTTACGGCAATCAGAAACGGAGAGGTGGATGCGATAATGGTTTCCGGAAAAAAGGGAGAACAAGTCTATTCTGTCAGTTCTGCCGAAACACCATACCGTGCTTTCATAGAAGAGATGAGCGAAGGAGCAGTTACTCTTACAAAAGATGGTACAATTCTCTATTGTAATCAGAGATTTGCTGAGATTGTTCAGTCTCCATATAAAAGGGTTATTGGCTCATCCCTTAAACGCTTCATCACACCGGATGATAATCCAAAATTAGATTACTTCCTGACTCAATCGGCTCATGATAAACATGATGTTTTAATAGTATCCCTGAAAAACACATTATATCTCAGACTGTCAATTCACATTTTGCCACCTTATCTGCAGGGAGATAATTACATACTCATAGCAACTGACATATCGGACCTGAAGAGAAAAGAGAATGAGCTGAATGAAATAATTGTTACGTTAGCAAACCACATAAATGCTTTACGGGCTTTACGTATCGAAAATATTAATGATACCTTAGATGTCACAGGAAGAAAAAATAAATTAGAGATCGCAAATAATAAACTGAATAAAGAAATCCTCAAACTAAACCGGTTAATAGTAAGATTAAAACAAAAGCAAAAGCAATATCAAAAGAACGCAACTTCCTGATACAATTAATATAAAAATATGGTTTCAAAGGGGAAGACAGCAACGGTACATATTACTTGTGTAAGAAAAAGTAAAGGAAGAAAGATCCCGGGGGAGGAATAAGGCTTTCATGCGTTTGCCCTGTATTTATCAATTACAAGGGCGTTATATTAAGTTTTTTTCTTAACTTACTGTCCACTTTAATGGAACAATATCATTGTTAATCATTAAGGCCAGGACAATTGTGGAACTTGTTATAAAAAATATGGTTAGCCTTCGGTGCAGGATGGTAGTACAGAAGGAGTTGAAAAAGCTGGGGATACGGTATGTTAGTATTGACCTCGGCTTAGTGG
Organism: Bacteroidales bacterium; assembly: GCA_003557765.1. The sequence goes on along the minus strand of PWNO01000061.1, from coordinate 5,245 downwards.
AAATTTCTGAAAACATTACTCAACAACAACGCGAACAATTGAAAGTGAACCTGCTCCGGTGGGGCCTGGAATTGCTGGAAGATAAAAAGGACATTTTGGTTGCAACAATAAAGAGCCTGATTGTCGAAATGATCCATTACTCTGAAGAAATACCTAAAGTGAATGATTCAGAATTCCTGAGTGAGAAGCTGGGTTGCAATTATACATATTTGTCTCATATTTTTTCTGAGATGAATGGCATTACCATACAGCAGTTTATTATCCTTCATAAAATCGAAAAGATAAAAGAGTTACTAATTTATGATGAACTTAACCTTTCTGAAATTTCTTATCAATTAAATTACAGCAGTGTAGCTCATTTATCAAACCAGTTCAAGAAGGTTACCGGTGTCACTCCATCCTTTTATAAACGAATGAAGAAAAAGCGCACACAGAATCTGGAAAATCTGTGATATATGTAAAACTCTTCGCTAAATCTGTAACAGCTTTAACTGGTAAGTAACCCATCTTTGTTTCATCAATCATTGATTCTTAAAAAACAATAAAAACAACTAAAATGAAAAAGTTGACTTTATTCCTGATGGCAACATGCCTGCTGTTTGTGGTCCCTGTAGTCTCTTTAAAAGCAGATACAGAATCCGCATCAACCTCTAAATCTTCGACCATGGATATTGAATCGGCAGAAACCGAGGAATTACTCCTGCGAATAGATGTAATTAATGAAATGGATAAGTCAGAATTAATCTTTTCGGAAAAAAGGGAACTGCGTAAAGAAGTGCGCTCTATTAACAAGGAACTTAAGCAAAGAGAATCAGGTATTTATTTATCTGTAGGAGCAGCCATTGTCATCCTCCTGCTTCTGATTATTTTACTTTAAATATGGCAAGTTAAAGTAAACTATAACAAAGTCATTTTATGAATTGAGTTATTAAAATAGTATGAAAAAAGTAGGAATCATTATTCTGGTGGTTGGCCTGGTAATAACCCTTATCACTGGATTCAATTTCGTTACAAGAGAAAAAGTGTTGGATGTGGGTGAATTGCAAATATCACGGGATAAAAAACATAATTTATCGTGGTCGCCTCTCGTAGGTGTAGTAGTTATGGTAATTGGAGGAGGTATTTTGCTCTTTGGAGTGAAGAAATAAAGAATATAGTTCCCGTATATCTATACGCATGCTATGATAACCATTGCGACCTGAATGCCATTGAGTTACATTAGCCATGCAAGCAACGTTCATGTGACGCATAAAACAGGAGGATCTGTAATCGCATTTCCTCCCGCCATATTATACTTTAATCCATCTCTCAAGTCCCTCAAATAAGTTCTAACCGTCTATAGTGCAGTACAGGTTTATGTGATATATGTAATTCTTTTAAATACTTATGTAACAGTATTTAATGGTTAACAGGTTATCATTGTAAAAGCAATCACACCTGACTGACACAGGATAAAAAAATCGGGGCCGAACCGAAAAGCCAAACGAGTAGGATATAAAAAAAATGAATTGATGAAAAAAATTGGATTTACTATTCTATTAACATTATTCGCATTCTCATTGAGCAATGCTCAGGATTACAATACAGGCATTGGACTTCGGGGAGGATTTGCCAATGGGATAACCATTAAGCATTTCGTTACTTCAAATACAGCCTTTGAAGGAATAATCGCAAGTCGCTGGAGAGGACTTGAGCTAACGGTACTTTATGAAATACACGGCAGGGCTTTTAATGTCGAAAGATTGAATTGGTACGCTGGCTTCGGCGGGCACGTTGGTTTTTGGCACGGCGATAACACTAGTAAATATTGGGGAGATCCAGGTACCTCCTATACGGTTATTGGTATAGATGGAATTCTTGGCCTTGAGTATAACTTTTTGGAAATTCCAATAAATATTAGTATCGACTGGAAGCCTGCATATAACTTTTACGGTTATTCTGGTTTCTGGGCCGATGGTGGAGCATTTTCTATTCGGTATATTTTTTAATTCTCTTCGAATACAAAAGAATCAATTGACAATTAATAATTAACTTAAAAAAATGAAAATGAAACTAAAAAAAAATATTCCGATTTTAGCAATGGCACTGATTGTGTTAATGTTAGGTTGTGAGAAGGATGAAGACAATATTGACGAGGGTTCAACTCCTACCATAATATCAACCGATCCTTTAAGCAGCCAGACGGGCGTTACCCGTAACAAAGTGGTTTCTATAACCTTTAGTGAAGCCATGGATCCAGCAACTATTAACTCTTCGTCGTTTACCCTTAAGCAAGGTACAGCTAATATTACAGGAGTTGTAGAATATTCTGGTGTAGAAGCTACTTTCACTCCATCCGGACCTTTTGATGCAGTTAATGATTATACTGCAACAATAACTACTTCGGCAAAAAGTCTTACGGGGAAAAATCTTGCAAACGATCATGTCTGGAGCTTCACAACAGGTGGATCCACTGAAAGCATTCAAGAAGTTGATCTTGGATCTGCGGGTAATTATGTAATTCTATCCAAAACAGCAATCAACAACAATGGAACTTCAGCTATAACTGGAGATCTGGGTCTTAGTCCAGCGGCAACCTCGTATATTACAGGTCTCTCTTTAACCGATTTCACTGGTTATGCAACATCTGCTCAGGTTACAGGGAAAATATTTGCCTCCGATATGGCCGATCCTACTCCAATAAATCTTACAACCGCGGTAAACAATATGATTACAGCTTATAATGATGCTGCTGGTCGGTCAGTAATCGATTTCTTAGAGTTAGGTGCAGGTAACATTGGTGGCAAAACATTAACCCCAGGTATCTACAAGTGGACAAATACCGTTACCATTCCTGCCGATGTTACCATTTCAGGAAGTTCAACTGATGTATGGATATTTCAAATTGCAGAAGACCTTATCATGAGTTCTGCCGTTAGTATTATTCTAAGTGGCGGCGCCAATGTTAACAACATTTTCTGGCAAGTGGCAGGGCAGGCAACTTTGGGAACAACCTCACATTTTGAGGGGGTTATCTTATCGATGACAGGTATTACACTTCAAACTGGAGCTTCCATAAATGGCCGTGCGCTTGCACAAACAGCAGTTGTGCTTGACGGAAACGCAGTTACTCAGCCTTAGTAAAATAATTAATCGGAGCTAAACAAAAGCAGAAGTTGCCCAAGGCAACTTCTGCTTTTTTGCTTTTCCCCATTATATAAAAAACATATATAACGGCCGCGGCAGAAAGCAGTGCCACTTTATTACCTTTGGCTGGGTGAAAAAAACAATACAGTAACTAAGCAAGTAGAGTCATTAAAGGGAAGAATATTGTCCACGCGATTAAAGGAAATTACAGAGTCTTTCAAAAACTTTGTGTAAACGCCTGAATTCATATTCGGCATCTTTCTTCAAATGCCTGTATAAATTCCATATAAAAGGTTGAATAATCCTCCTGTTCAAAATATTCATAAGTCTCTTCGGAAGAAGAAGGAAAATCTTCAATGTATAGATTTTCAAAGGCATTGTTCGTTTCCGGTTCAGTAAAATCAATACGCTCGCCATCAATCCGATTATAAAAGTGCCAGCCATTTTTATGATGCTTCTTCAATATTTCACCACCGAAAATGTTATAAACCAAATTTGAGGTTAAACTGCTAAGATCATTTAAGGGAAGATCCCCGTATTCTCTTACCATGTTTTTATCAATCCAGATAGCATTCAGGGTTTTTTGGACGATCATTTTATCAATCATGTTATTTAGGGTTTTCGGATATACTTTCTTTGTCAGGATATCGAATTCTTTAAAATGACCCTCTACTACTGCTTAATTCCTGGGCGTGTAATATTTCAGGGCTTCTGGCATAAATTTTTCCAGATTCTTAATCCTTGTTTCATCGGATGGATGAGTGCTTAAAAATTCCGGCGGACTCCCGCCTCCTGCTAATGACATTCTTTGCCAGAAAGGAATTGCTTCCCGGGGATTGTAACCAGCCATAGCCGAAAATATCAAACCGAACTTATCGGCTTCCGTTTCCTGCTGTCTGGACCATGGTAAAATTGCACCGACAGTACTCCCAATACCAAACGACATCATAAACAACTCCTGGGTCTTTTGAGGTTGTTGTGATAAAGCCAATGATAGAGCCATACCACCCATTTGCTGCACCAGTGCCTGACTCATTCTTTCATTTCCATGTTTGGCAACGGAATGGGCAATCTCATGGCCCATAACAATTGCGAGTGCGGCTTCGTTCTGAGTTACGGGTAATAAGCCGGTATAAACTACCACCTTCCCTCCGGGCATGCACCATGCATTAACATCTTTGCTGTCAACAGTATTAAATTCCCAATTATACCCTTCCAGCACAGATCCCTGCCCCCGGCTGACATAAAACTTTGTAATGGCTTCTGCAATACGTGTTCCGACCCGATCAACCATTGCAGCTTCTTTGCTGCTGCTTTTACTTAAGACCTTATGGTCATTCAGAAATAAATTGTATTGATCGGCAGCCATTAATTGCAGCTCCGATTCGTTCACAAGACTTAGTTGTTTGCGACCTGTTACCAGATTTAACACACATCCTGCTAAAATCAATGTGGTAAGAAGTATATAGAGGATTTTTTTCATCAGAATAAGTGTTATGTATATTTTAGGGCCGGCCGAATTTCCAATCTGATAGCGGATTGCTAAATCCAAATTATTTTATAATCTTCCGGTTGTTAAAACAATCATTGAACCCGGGTTTTGAACACTTCCATCCTTTTCGGCTGTAATAAAAATTCTGATTGGTTTTAGCGTGGATATTGTCTCAAAAGATATGTCTTCAGATTACAATGTTTCAATTATTTTAATTAGCTCCAATTTTGTCTTTCTGAGTTTATATGCCATAATTTCTATCATTTCCTTTTCTTTACCTTCGTGATATTGTAAGTCTTCGTCGGTAAATAATGGAAATCTACGCTTAAGTTTTTCTCTTTTAATGTTCCAGTATCCAATTGAGTCAGTGTGCATAATACCTCATTTTATTCTTTAAAGGAATCAAAGAATAAATTTACATAAGCTAAGTAAATAGCCAGTTACATATTTTGATTAAAAACTTGCATAATTCACACATTTCCGGGCAAACTGTGTAATCTTCCCCTAACTAGCTACACCTAAGATTAAAGAGTCCCAATTATTTTTTCATGAGAACCCTTTTTTGACCTGAGAAACAGGATTGCAAATACCAGGGCCTGGAAGGCTATTGCAAAAGCGAAATATATA
>PWNO01000219.1 GCA_003557765.1 Bacteroidales bacterium | reverse complement strand
TTTCACGGAATACCGGGGCTGCCACCTGCCCCCCGGTTACTATATTGCCAATGGGCCGGTTGATCAGCACGATGCAACTGTATGTTGGCTCATTGGCTGGAAAATAGCCAACAAAACTGGCCCGATGCTGTATGCCTGCTGCGGTGTGATAACCACGCCCGGAATCTGCTATCTGTGCTGTCCCGGTTTTGCCTGCTATGTTATAATGTCGGGAGTTGATGCTTCTTCCCGTTCCGTTTTCGACTGCTCCACGCAGCATCTGCCTGGCGCTTTTTATGGTATGTGTTGATGCCACTGCCCGCTTTATCTCAGTTGGTGTAAACCGCTTGATGGTTCGACCTGACTGCCGGATTTCCTGCACGAACATGGGTTTCATCATTCGTCCGTTGTTGGCAATGGCATTGTAAAAAGTCAGTATCTGCAGGGGTGTCAGAGATACTTCATAGCCAATGGACATCCAGGGAAGAGATAAACTTGACCACCCCTGCTCACCTTCGCTGCGGATGAGCGGACTTCCCTCTCCACTGATTTCAACACCCAAAGGTTCATGCAGGTGCATGTCACGCAACCGGTCAATAAATTGCTGGGGATTGTCCTTGTAATGGTTATAGACAATTTGTGATACTGCCACATTGGACGATATTTCAAAAGCTTTTTGTGCGGTAATGACACCATGCCCTGCACCAGCGTCCCGCATATGTCTGCCATAATAAACGGTCTGGCCTTCAAGTGCATCTATGCTGTCTTCCGGCGAAATAACACCATCTTCCATGGCGGCCATCAATACTGGTAGCTTAAATGTGGACCCGGGTTCCGTGCTTTGGCCTATGGCATAATTATAGATTTCTTCATAGCTGCCAGTCTGGTTGTTCCGGGTAAGGTTAGAAATGGCTTTAACCTTTCCAGTGGCGACTTCCATAACCACAACGGTCCCGTGATCGGCACGAAAGCGTGACAATTGTTTTTTAAGTGCCTTTTCGGCTATATCCTGGATTTGCACGTTAATGGTAGTGACAATATCCTTACCGTTTTGCGGCTGTATTTCGTTCTGATTGCTTACAGGAATCCATGTCCCTCCACTGACTCGTCGTTCAAGGCGTTTGCCTTCCACGCCCTCCAGGTAATTGCGGAATGCGCCTTCCAGGCCTACATAAACCCCTTGTCGCTCATAACCTATGGTGCGTGCAGCCAGTGACCTGTAAGGCATCTCTCTTCTGCTATGACGTTCGACGATCAATCCCCCTCCGTATCTTCCGAGGCGAAACAGCGGGAAATGCCTGAGTTGCTGTAATTGATCCCAGCTGGCCCTGCGCTTAACAAGAAAGTACCGGTTTTGGTCCCGGCGTGCCCTAACAAGTGCTGCGCGATATTGCGCCGGTGACCGATCACCAAATAAACGTGAGAGCTCCAGGGCAAGTGAATCTACCTGGGCGTAAAACAGGTCATCGGAAGTTACTTTCCTGCTCAGGTCCATGCGGATATCAAATACCGGGACACTGGTGGCAAGCAGGCTGCCATCATCGGCGTAGATGTCACCCCTGACAGCTTCTATGGTTGAATGCCTGATGCCAGAACGACGAGCTCTTTCCCGCCATTGATCACCTTCTGCAAACTGAATATATACAACCTTTCCAATGATCAACAGCCCGAAAAAGGCCATCAAAAAATAAACGAGGCGCATCCTCCACAATATGTCGCTACGATTTTCCATTGGTTGTTTTGGCAGTGGTGCGTTTTTTTTCGACATCAGCACTGTTTATACAATGCTTTGCGTTTCCCGGGTTACATTAATCAAACCAGCCCAGGAACCTGTACCATGTCTTTTTTTCTTCGCTTACTATAATCTGTCTTGGTGGTTCCACAGGTTCAACAAATCCTTGGCTGCTGAGCATGCTTACCATTTCCGATTGTTTTGTCAGAAACATGTAATCAGAGCGGGTCTGAATATAGCGTATACGCAATTCGGTCATTTCATGTCGCAACTGCTCTGCTTCCCTGGTTTTGCGTTCCGCATAATAGGTGTTAAATATAAAAAACAGTGCCAGTGCGAATAAAAACAGGATAAATCGCATGGCGTGCAAATTGGTATTGCCTGAAATAAGACTTCCATCCAACATGCCGGCTATGAACCGACCCAACCCGGATGGCCGCTCATGCTTCTCCGTTTTTTGTTTTTTATACTGATTCGCTGTCATCACTTTTGGTCTTTTCAGCAACACGCAGACGGGCACTTCTTGCTCGCTTATTTCTTTCCAGTTCCTGTGGATCAGGCTTTATTGCTTTACTTACTTTACACCATGGAGTTTGTGGGTTACCGTAAAAATCTTTTTCCAGTTCTCCCTCAAAACTTCCGGTTCTCATAAAGTTCTTCACCAACCTGTCTTCCAAAGAATGATACGATATCACTACAAGCCTTCCACCGGGTTTTAATACGTCCAGGCTTTGCCTGAGGAAAGCCTTCAGGGCTTCAAGCTCCTGGTTTACTTCAATGCGCAATGCCTGGAAAACCTGAGCCAGGAATTTGTTTTCCCTCCCCCTTGGTGCCAAATGCCTGATGGCATCGGCGAGCGCTGCCGTGGTTTTTATGGGCTGCTGCTCTCGCTGTTTCTCTATCACGCCTGCAATTTTTCTGGCAGCACGCAATTCCCCGGAGTAATAAAACACGTCAGCCAGTTTTTCATTGTCATACGTGTTGATGATGTCCGCTGCCGTGACCTTTGCAAAACGGTTCATGCGCATATCCAGCGGGCCATCAGACCTTATGGAAAAACCCCGCAAAGCTTCGTCAAATTGATGCGACGATACACCAAGGTCTGCAAGAATGCCATCAACAGGGATGCAAGCATGGTATTTAAGCAGGTTTTTCATATACCTGAAATTGTGATTAAGGAAGAGTAACCTCTTATCTTCAAGGACATTCTTCGCTGCATCATCATCCTGGTCAAAGGCAACCAGCTTTCCGCTGCCGAGTCTCTCCAGGATGGCCAGGCTGTGACCACCACCCCCGAAGGTTGCATCAACATAAACACCTCCTGGTTTAACATCCAGCGCATCCAGGGCCTTATCTGGCATCACGGCTTGATGATACGTCATGTTGCTCACCTCCTGATTGTTGATTAACCTTGCCCATCACTTCCTCTGCCAGGGAAGAAAAATCATCCGGCTCATTGGCCATCATTTCTTCATAGGCATGCTTATCCCATATTTCAATCCTGTTTCCGTAAGCAAAAAGCACAATCTCTCTCCCGATCCCAGCATAACTTATCAGCTGCCTGGGAAGCAAGAGCCTGCCGGTTGAATCCAGGCGCATTTCACTGGCCCCCCTAAAGAAATACCTTACAAACTCCCGGTTTTTTTTGTTGTACAGATTCAATGCATTAACTTCACGCGAAATATTCAGCCATTCACTCTGGGGGTAAAGGGTGAGATTATTTTCAAACCCACGGTTGATGACAAAGCGCTCCTGATCCTCCGGGCCCAGCTGCTTCCGCAGGCCTGAAGGCATCATAAACCGTCCTTTGGTATCAATTTTACATTCAAATTCTCCCAACATGATGTGCCACGTGTTGTGTTTCAAAGTGTAAATATATGAATAAATTTACCACTTTTTACCACTTTTTACCACATTGTTAATAACTTTCCAGGGTAAAGGGTGTCCTATTCGCGAGGAATTTCCGGCTAAATGCCAGAAAAACAGACACTTGGGTTGTTCGTTATGCTTTTTTGCATTTTTTTGTTTAACACTGATTTTGTGTGGAATAATTATTTTGGCAAGGAAAAATGCGCATCCGATCATTCTTGTTTCCACCCATGTTGGACTTTTATGGCGATATGCGGTTTTTTGTGAAATATTTTAGTGATTATGCAAGTGCAGCAACAAGGAGGTGGCTATATTGCGCAGGTTTTTTTATTTTTGTGATGTTGCGAAAATAAGCGCAAGCGTGTCTTTTCTTTTAATGATTTCGATTTTTATGAATAAGGAAGACATACAGTTGATTGACGTGGAACAGGTGCTTCGTAAAAAGTCCGGGGCCGCATATCCGTTCATACCAAGGCCATTGGTCAGGTATTTGAAGCGTATTGTGCACCAGGATGAAATCAATGAAGTATTGATTGAGTTGAAAGATCACAACGGTTTATCCTTTATTAAGTCTGTATTGATTGACAAGTTTGGGCTGGATATTGTTGCTGAAAATATGCATCATTTGCCGGCACAGGGTCGCTACATTGTGGCCTCCAATCATCCACTGGGTGCGCTGGATGGCATGGCGCTGATGCATGTGATCGGAAAGAAGCGTCAGGATATTAAGTTCCTGGCAAACGACATTCTTCTGGAGCTGCGAAACCTCAAAGAGTTGTTTGTGCCGGTTAACAAGCATGGGCGACATAATGTGGAGTTCGTACGTGCCCTGGAGGCCAGTTTTGCTTCGGACGACCTGATCCTGATATTTCCTGCGGGATTGGTTTCGCGTAAGCAGGGGAATGCAATCAGGGATCTGGATTGGAAGAAGACTTTTATTACAAAAGCGATCAGGCATCAGCGGGATGTGATCCCGGTGTATATTGAAGGGAAAAACTCTGCTTTTTTTTATAACTTAGCCCGTTGGCGTAAGCGCCTGGGTATTCGGTTTAATTTGGAAATGCTCTATTTGCCTGATGAAATGTTTAAGCAGCAGGAAAAAAAGTTGCGGATATTTTTTGGAAAGCCTGTGCCGTATACTACCTTTACAAAAAAATACACCCACCACGAATGGGCGCAGAGAATGAAGAATCATGTGTACCGTCTGCCCGGGGGTGCAGATGATTTAAATGCGCAATTGGATATTTGAATTAGCAGGAGATGAAGGAAAAGGATGAAAAGCTTATCGCTCCGGTTGAAAGGGAGTTGCTTAAGGAAGAGCTTAATGCAAATACTTTTTTCAGGAAAACGAACAATGCACATAATGAAATTTATGTGGTAGATGCACATGGCTCTCCTCATACTGCCCGCGAAATAGGCCGTTTGCGTGAATTATCATTCCGGCAGGCTGGTGGTGGAACAGGCAAGGCTTGCGACCTGGACGATTATGATACTGCTGATGTGCCATATAAGCAACTCATTGTATGGGATCCGGCTGCTGAAGAAATTGTAGGCGGTTACCGTTATTTGTGTTGCTGGGAGGTCCCTTTTGATGAACATGGAAAACCACAGGTAGCTACCGCTGCGCTATTTCGTTTCTCTGATCGTTTTCTCAAAGAATATTTTCCTTATACTATTGAGCTTGGCCGTTCATTTGTGCAGCCTGCATATCAGCCATCACGTGATAACCGTAAAAGCATTTATTCTCTTGATAATTTATGGGACGGCCTTGGTGGTTTGGTGGTGGATTACCCGCAATTGAAGTACTTTGTGGGAAAAGTGACTATGTACCAGCATTTTGACAAGTATGCCCGTGACCTGATTCTTTATTTCATGCATCGATTTTTCCCGGATAAAGACGAGCTGATCAGACCCTATGAACCACTGTCTTTATTTACACCTGAAGAGGAGCTTGAGCGTCAGTTTACATCTAAAAGTTTTGAAGAAAACTACCGCCTGTTGTCGCAAAAAGTTCGTCAGCGCAATGAAAATATTCCTCCGCTATTCAGTTCATATATGAGTCTTAGCCCCACCATGCGTACTTTTGGCACAGCATTCAATGAGGGTTTCGGGGGCGTGGAGGAAACCGGCATCATGGTGACCATATCAGACATTTATGAATCCAAATCACGCCGGCATGTAGCTACTTACAAGAAGAAAGAGGGATAATCACCTCTGCGTTTTGTTAAAACAAGGCACCATGCGCATTCATTCGGCCGAATTTGTAAAAAGCGCTACCCATGTCAAAGATTGTCCTGGAGCGCCTTTCCCGGAATATGCTTTTTTGGGACGCTCTAATGTAGGCAAATCCACCCTGATCAACATGATTACAGGCCGGAATAAGCTTGCCAAGACCTCATCTTCACCAGGTAAAACTCAGTTAATCAACCACTTTTTGATCAACAACAGTTGGTATCTTACCGATTTGCCTGGCTATGGCTTTGCCAGGGTTCCGGTTCCTGTTAAAAAGAAGTGGGAGAAGATGATCAAAAACTACATGTTAAATAGGGAAACTCTCATGTGTGCCTTTGTTTTACTCGACAGCCGGCATGGTCCCATGAAAAATGATTTGGTTTTTCTCGAATGGATGGGTATGAACCAAATGCCCTTGTGCCTGGTTTTTACGAAGGCCGATAAATTATCCAGGTCGCAGCTGAAACCCCTTATTCAGGCATACGAAACAAAGCTCGCTCAGCAATGGGAACCTTTGCCTCCCATTATCGTCAGCAGTGCCAAAACGGCAGCTGGCAAAACAGAGATTTTACAGCTAATTTCTGAGAGCAATAAGGCTTTTGAACCACCTAGTCCTATTGAGTAAAGGTCCATCAGCGCGGACGGTATCTTGACCTGTTTAATATCATGCGTGCATCGGTGTCCTTGATGAGCTCCTGCAAACTGACGTCATCATGGCGTCGCATGTACTCCCTGACCATTTGCCATCCCAGCCAGACACCTGTGCGTGGCGCAGAATCCCTGGAAAAGGGAGAGGTGAAGGGTGCTTCACGGGTAAATTTTGTGATCGCTCCATGATCCGTATCGTACAATAGCTCATTCTCTATCTTATAGGTCCAGGCACGTCCTGCATTTCTTTCCATCCAAGCCAACTGGCTTCCAGTGTATTTTATCTTTATGGAGTCTTCCACATGGGGCAACATGCAATCAAGGAAGTAGAGAATTTTGCCCTGATGCACCATATGCTCCAGCAAGTTTTCCGGTCTGGGTGATACCTTGCTGAGGTGCTTAAGCGCCAACTGATGCATGACATCCAACGCAACCCGCTCAGGAATCATCCAGCGCGACTGATAGGCAGGAATTCCGAGTTTGCCATAGGTTTTATAACCACTACCCAGGTATGTATCAAGCGCGATGACCAGGTGTCCATCTGCGTACATCACAGGCATCTGGTAATCAATGCCGGAAATGTAGGTATATACCTTCGGGAGGGTATCAGATGGGAAATGGTACCTGTAATATCGAAAAGCTTCCGTAAGTTCATCTTCCAGATCCTGCATGCCATGCCATTTTTCCCGTGTGTCTAAATAGAGGTCAATCATGAAGGGGTCCGTTACATAATTATAAAGTTGCTGCTGACCGTCTTCATCATCAATGCGATCTCCCAGGAAAAAAGAAAAATCCTGCCGGTAAGGTTCAATCTCCTGTCTTAAAATAAAGGGGTTCAGGTTAAACAACACTTCCTCATACTGCCTGATTTCCACACTGTCTGCCTCTATGCCCGAAATGTCTGCTGCATAGAACGGACTTCTTTCCCATGGCCCGCAAGAAATAAGAAAACCAGTTCCTGTCAGGATCAGTAATAAAACAAAACCTTTCATCGATTGTTAAATATTTTAAATAGTTTTTCTTATCTTTGGTTTGAGCCTGCCTGGCATACATTGCTATATGAATGTCGTGTTGGCTGCCAAAACCATTGTAATTTCAGGGTATTGTTATTAACCCGCAGTACAAACGTAATCTTTTTATGAAAAGTATGAACCGAGCCATGCCAAATAAAATGACACACACGACGATGTTTATTGCATGGCGAGCTCCATGTGACCGAAATCTAAAATTATAAACACATGAAACGAGCCATGCCAATATATTGACACACACGAGAATGATTATGTCATGGCGAGTTCCATCTGACCGAAATATGAAAATTA
>PWNO01000205.1 GCA_003557765.1 Bacteroidales bacterium | reverse complement strand
ACAAAGACCATCAAACCTCCCCAGACCCAAGGCATACCCGGACTTTTGGTCGTCCTTTCGACTCTTAGACCTTTCGACCTCAGACATTTTGTCTTTTTGTCCTTTTGTCCTTTCGTCCTTTAAAACAACTTCAGCACCAACGCTTTGTTTCCAGGGATTGACCAGCTGCCGAAGCCCTTAAACACTTCTCCGGTAAGCAGATTCTCCGCACCGATATATCCTTCCCACCCTTCGTAAAAGCGTGCTGTGTCGAGTGGCATCTCCCTGTCGTTGTTATTGAGGATTACCATCACCGTGTCGTGGTTATCATAACGAAAATAAACATATATGTTGTCTTCCGGCACATACTGAAGCAACCAGCCTTCGTATATGACCGGATTCTCTTTACGGATTTGAAGCATGTCGGTTATATGATCTACAATCTCATTTTGCTCAGCGGTTCTTTCCTCCCGGTTAAACTTGTTTACCGGGTCACCGGGCCACCCACCCGGGAAATTGGTACGCATTTCACCATGCCCGTCATGCTCATAGGCCGACTTGAGCAGTTCTGTGCCGGTGTAAACCTGCGGGATTCCGCGTGTGGTAAAGAGGAAGGTGAGGGCCATTTTTAGTTTATCCAGGTCTTCTCCCACCCGGGTAAAGAACCTGTCGGTGTCGTGATTACTGCCAAAAATCACCAGGTTATAGGGATCAGGATAGAGAAAGTCCTGTGCGAGGGTATTGTAGAGGCGCATCATGCCTGTTGACCACCCCTGTTCTTCATTAAAGGCCCGTCCAATATCGTCATATATGGCAAAATCAAATACCGAGGGAAAGTGGGAGTCGTAGCCGTCGTGGTTATCCTTACCGCCCTGGTAGTAGCTCACCATGGCCGGTATGCCCATCCATGCCTCTCCAATAATCATGAAATAGGGATATTCATGCATGATATAGCGGGCCCAGTCCGACATAAAAAAGCGGTCGGCGTAGGGCTGAGTATCCATGCGAATAGCTTGGATGCCACTGTACTCTATCCACCACACGCTGTTTTGCTTGAGGTAGCGAGCCAACAGACGGTTTTCCTGGTTAAGGTCTGGCATATTGGTGTCGAACCAGCCCCTGACCATGCGATCATAATCATCTTGTGATCCATGGGGGTCCGTAATGGTAGTCATGCGGTAGGTGGTGCGTGTAAACGCATCCCACCTATTCAGCCAGTCTTCAGTTGGAAGATCATTCATCCACCAGTGATGGTGCCCGCAATGATTCAGGATCAAGTCTTTCACGATCTTCATGTTCCGACCCGCTGCCTCTTCGATCAGGCGCAGATAAGCCTCATTGCCACCAAAGCGGGCATCCACCTGATAAAAGTCCGTGATGGCATAACCGTGATAGCTATACCTGGGCTGGTCATTTTCGAGGACCGGGTTAAGCCAGACTGCAGTGAAACCCATGTCGGCAATATGGTCGATATGGTCGATCACCCCCTGCAAATCGCCACCATGTCTTCCGGCAGGATTCTCCCTGTCGCTGGCTTCGAGCATGCCTGGCTGATCATCCAGTGAAGGGTCGCCATTGGCAAAACGGTCAGGCATCAGCAGGTACATGGCATCAGATACATTCACCCCCTCACGGTACCGGCTTTCCGGGTCCCGCTCCCTGAGCTCGTAAGTATACTCGTACATCAGGTCATCCTCACGGAAAAATTGCACCGGAAAAGACCCCGGTGCAGCCTTTTCAATGTCGAGATAGATAAAGAGGTAATTTGGGCTCTTCACAGCCACCACTTCCTGAATGCTGACCCCCGGATAATCAATGACCACACGGGTTTTACCAATGTCCTCACCATAAGCCATGAGCTGCAGTTCGGCATGCATCATGTCCGCCCACCAAAAAGGCGGCTCCACACGCTCAGGGGCTTCAGTCGCTTGCAGACCCAATGTCAATGTAAAAATCAGGGAAAAAACCACAGGGTGCACTGTAGCAGTGAACCAGGAATCCATTTTCATTCGTTTCATGTGTTTATGTTTTTTCAAGTTATTGGTTATAGGATATTTATGTTTTCAACAGGACTGCTGTTACATGACAATAATCATCCCCTGTGTGTCAACTTCCTGTTATGGACGCTTCATCTCGATACAGTTTTACATTTTGACAACTGTTCGCTGCTGCTGACGTGCATGCCAACGCAATGCAACAATGCATCATGATTAAGGGTCAATCAAATCCTGAATTTCCTGAATAACCTTCTTCTTTTTGCCTGCTTTGAGACCGAGCTGATCCAGTACGCCCTGCCGGCGATGCAGTTGCCGGCAGAGGACAATCTCCTGGTCGAGCAGTATCTGCTTTTGCTTCCTGGTAAGGTGGGTCAGCACCGTAACCGGAAACAAGCCAGTTTGCTGAATCATGTCTTTCAAGCCTTCTTTGGGTGGATGGTCCCAGCTGACCATGCGCAGACCCACGCAACGGGCATATTCCATGGCATCCTCCGTGAATCGCGTATTGGTAAACACCCAACCGTGGAAGGTTCGCTTTTCCAATCCAGGCGTTGACTTCCAACGCTGCTCGATGTCCTTGAAACGGGAGTGTATGTAAAGGGGCACGCGCACGTTACAATACTTTCCCTGGCTGTTGTAGTACTTGCACTCCACCATGAATTGCTGGTGTTCATTGTGGGCCACCACATCCACTTCGTGCTGGATGCACTGTCCCTGCACTACCCTGCCTACCTCAATCTCGTAACCCATATGGGCAAGCAGTTGACCAACAAAGTGCTCAAACGGATAGCCGGAAGGCCCAAGCTCCATGATGGCCTTCTTCAGACTGTATCTTGCAGCTGTGGCGCGCTGAAGCTTTTTTAAGGTTTGAAATGCTTTCCGGTAAACCGCCGAAGTGGACATCCCGTCTTCGAGCATGGGCCGGATGTCCTCCTCCACCTTACGGGATAACTTAGGCGTTGCTCCAGCCCTAAGCAATGAGGCATGCAACTTTTCCGGATCAAAAGCTTCCCGCTCACCAGACTGTTTTCGAATGATCACTTGCTTCGACATGGTGCCATTTCAATCAGTTATCACCGTAAAAATACATATTTTACCCAAATTGGCCTTTCATTCCGAAGCAGAGCGAAGAAACCGCTTCAATCCAATCCTAAAAAACGTCATTCCAAAGGCAAAACGAAGAAACCTCTCCCTCCCCCCACACACACAAATTCCCCAGTTTCTTATATCTTTACGCTATCCCTAGCACCCCAACCCATGCCAAAAAACTTTCTCGTATACAAGTCTGCAGCAGGAAGTGGAAAAACATACACCCTGGTGAAAGAATACCTTAAGCTGGTCTTGCCGGATCCCTCCCTTTACAGGCACATCCTTGCCATCACCTTCACCAATGCCGCAGCTGCAGAAATGAAAGAACGTATCATTGACTCACTGGGCGCCATTTCCCGTGCACATGACCCGGGTGACGAGGACGGGAGAAAACTGATTGACCACCTTACAGATGATTTTCAGCAAGATGCCAACGAGGACCCCCGGCGCATCATCCCCACACCGGAGCATCTGATCACCAATGCCGGCAGGGTGTTGAAGCTTGTGCTCCATCACTATACCGACTTTGCGGTAAGCACCATCGACAGTTTCGTCCACAGGGTGATCCGGTCTTTCGCTTTTGACTTGCACATTCCTTATAATGTGGAAGTGGAGCTGGACACCGAAAGCTTATTGAAAAAAGCCGTTGATTTATTGATCAAACAGGCGGGACAGGATGAAGCGCTTACCCGTTTGCTGATCAGCTTTATCCTTTCGCAGGCAGACCAGGAAGAGGATACACGCATTGAAAACAGGATCACCCAGCTGGCATTTAACCTGGTGGATGAAGACAGCACCCCCTATGTGGAAAAGTTGAAAGACATCCCCCTGGAGGACTTTGGTGATGCTGCAGGGGAGCTGCGACAAACCGTGCAATCATTCGAAAGACGCATTCAACGTGAAGCACAGGCCACCCTTGACCTCATCGAAGACCAGGGGCTCACAGCCCAGGCCTTTTACCAGGGATCAAAAGGCATCGTGGCCTATTTCCAGCATATGGTTGCCGGTCGTGTGCGCGAAAAGATTGAACCCGGCAAGACTGTCGAAAAAACCATCAACGAAGATAAATGGTTTGCGGGTAAAGCCACGAATGATGAAAAGGCTGCCATTGAGCACATCAAAGACAAGCTTATTGGCTGTTTTGAAACCATTCAGCAAATTGCCGCGCATGAGCTGGAGCTTTACCGGAATGCACACGCCCTGCTGGCCACAATTTATCCCCTTGCCTTACTTAGCGAGGTGGAACGCATGCTTGAGGAGATCAAGACAGAAGAGGTCACACTGCATATTTCCGATTTTAATAAACGGATTTCCGCTATCATCGCCGATCAACCGGTTCCCTTCATCTATGAAAGGCTTGGCGAACGTTATCAGCATTACATGATTGATGAATTTCAGGACACCTCCTTGCTGCAATGGCAAAACCTGCTGCCCCTGGTGTCCAATGCGCTGGCAGGCGGACACAAGAGTCTGGTAGTAGGTGATGGCAAACAGGCCATTTACCGTTTCAGGAACGGGGACGTCGAGCAGTTTGCCAACCTGCCGCAACTGACCGAAGGCATACGAAGCGTGAACAAGTCAGAATGGGAAGTGGCGCTTTCAAATAATTTCCAGCAGATCCCACTGCCGTTCAACTGGCGCTCCGCCAGATCCATCGTCCATTTCAATAATGCGTTTTTCGACTTTGCCAAAAACCTGCTGCACGAAAAACTGCAAGGCATTTACGGCAAGGTGGAGCAAAAGGAACGCCCGAATAAGCCTGAAGGCATTGTATCGGTTCGTTTTCTTGATGGCACTGACCGCCAGGAGTATGAAAAAGCACAATTGGCGGCTGTGTTGGAAACCATCAACACATGCCGCGAGGCAGGGCATGCCCTCAGTGACATCACCGTATTGTGCCATACACATAAGCAGGGCAGCATGGTGGCACAGGAACTGCTGAAGCACAGCATCCCTGTGATCTCAGAAGAGTCGCTACTGCTGAGCCATTCTGATGAAGTGAATATTTTTCTGGCTACCCTGCGCTTGCTGGCTAATCCCGAAGATCCCATTGCTGCTGTGGAGATGATCACTTTGCTGCACCGCTCGGGAACACTCCACACATCCTTGAACCTTCATGAATGACTGTATATGGCAGGACTTACGGGTAAGAGACAAAACAGACCATTCCAGCCAACGGCCATGGAGGGGGTCGAGCAGGTCTTGCGCCACCATAAGATTCCCCTCTCATTCAAGGACTTCACACACCTGAATATCTATGACACGTGTGAAACCCTGGTGCGCATCTTTTTTTCCTCCCAAACGCCACCTGATCCCTTTGTGGCTTTTTTTATGGATGCCATCTTTGAATTTACACACAGGCAAGCCCTTACTTATGATGATTTTCTTGATTGGTGGGAAGAGACGGGGAAAAGCCGTTCCATCGTCGTGCCCGAAGGCGTGGAGGCGGTGCAGATCATGACCATACACAAGTCAAAGGGCTTGCAATTTCCGGTGGTGATCCACCCCTTCGCAGACAAAAAGCCCAACAAGCTCACCCGGAGCGGTTTGTGGACCGATGAAAGCAGGACAGGGATCCAGGATCCTCCCTTACAATACCTGCGGATGAACAAAAAAGACCTCGGGGGAACAGGCTTTGAGCAGGACCTGGAATGGGAACAGGCCAAAACCTTCCTGGACATGCTCAACGCCACCTATGTGGCCTTTACACGACCAGTGGAAAAACTCTTCATCATCTCCAAACAACCGGAAAACAAATATGACCCTCTGAGTGTGCACGGCATGCTCCATGACTTTTTCAGGCAGGAGGATGCAGATCCCACGGAAGCGCACACCTTTACCCGCGGCCATTTTGACAAGCCGGTAGGCAAGAAGGTCCATGAAGAGCAAACAGAGCAGGTTTTCCGGCATATGCTTTCCGGTATGTGGAGCCGCAACCTGCGTATGCGATCCCACCAGAAAGAACGCAGCATCCTTTTCGATGAGAAAAATGCCTTGCAAAGGGGCAACCTGTTGCACCGGGCTATGGAAGAGATTCACCTTCAGGATGACGTGGATCCGGTGATTGAGCGGATGCAAGCCAATGGAGAGATCAGCATGCAGCAGGCCAGAACCTGGAAAGACAACATCTCCAAACTGCTCGAAGATCCCTTGCTGGCACCCTATTACACCAAAGCTGCCAAAGTCAAAACAGAAGCCGGACTGATGGACCACGAAGGAAGGTTCTATCGCCCGGACAGGGTGGTTTTCCTGGAGAATGAAACCGCCATCATCGACTACAAGTCAGGCAGGGTCCATGCGTCGCACCAGCAGCAAATGGAAGCCTATGCCGCCATTTTGAAGCAAATGAAATATCCTTCTGTAAAAAAGCTCATTGTTTACCTGGATGAGGTTACCACAAAAGCAGTCTAAATAAAAACTACTGACTTACAGGTATTTTAGTATCTATATATGGTATAGTTTTAACCAATTATTTGTATTTTGGCAGCCAGATTCAGGGCATAATGATTTGAAACGGGTATTTGTACGCCCCAGTGAAATCAATAGCAACCCTTTCGATTTTTTGCTTTTTGCCTTACTATAAAGACATCATAAACAGAGAACAGTCTTATATCCGACAAATCCTGATCACCACCTGCGACTCCCTTCGGCCGCCCAGCTTTTATAAGAAAAACCCATAACATATGTCGACACAAGAGATCATCCAGCAGTTTGAGCCAAAGCAACACAACCTGCTGCATATTTTACACGCCCTTCAGGATGCGCATCCTGAGAATTACATCACGGAAGAAGCCCTGGAGGAGGCGGCCCGCCATCTTGGCGTGACCAAAAGCACGGTATATGGTGTGGCCTGTTATTATAGTATGTTCAGCCTGAAACCCCGGGGAAAATTTATTATCCGGCTCTGTGCCTCACCGGTCTGCGAACTGCTGCATGTCAATGACATCATTGCCACACTGGAGGGTGCATTAAGCATCAAAACGGGAGAAACGACCAAAGATGGCCTTTTCACCCTGGAATTGAGCGAATGCCTGGGGCAATGCCAGGATGCGCCGTCGATGATGATCAACGATAAGGTCTACAACAATTTGACAGCAGCCCGTGTGAAGGAGATCATTCAATCATTTAGAGATGAAGCCCAAAAGTAAAAATGGGCCATTGGCTGCTGGCGATTAGCCAGATTACTTACAGGTTGAGTTTATTCTCCCGGCAACCTTATCAAAAGCCAGTGATTACACGCAGGCCCGGAATTTTAGACCTTTTGACATTCAGACATTAAATAACACACCATAATCACCACACAATGAGCATTCAGGAAACCAGGATTGTTTTAAAAAATGCCGGAAAAATTGACCCTTTACGCATTGATGACTACATCAAGGCCGGTGGGTATGAGGGCTTGCGTAAAGCCTTGCAGATGAAGCCTGTCGAGGTGATCGATGAGTTGATGGAGGCCGGTTTACGTGGCCGCGGAGGGGCTGGCTTCTCCACGGGCATGAAGCAGAAGTTCACGAGTGAATCCTGCCAGCGCTGCCCGCAGCGCTATGTCGTGGTCAATGCCGATGAGGGTGAACCAGGCACATTCAAGGACCGGATCATCATGGAACAGGACCCACATCTCTACCTGGAGGGCACCATCATAGCCGCCTGGGCGATACAGGCCACCAAGGGCTACATATACATCCGCGGCGAATATCACGAGTCCATTGACAAGACGCAAAAAGCCATTGAGGATGCCTATGCGGCCGGGTTCCTGGGGAAGAACATCCTCGGCTCGGGCTTTGACTTTGACGTGGAGATCAGGCTTGGGGCAGGCTCCTACCTTTGCGGCGAGGAGCTCACCATGCTCGAGTCGCTCGAAGGGAAGCGCGGCAACCCGCGAATCAAGCCACCATTCCCGGCCGAAAAGGGGGTCTTTGGCATGCCCACACTGGTCAACAACGTGGAGACCCTTGCCAATGCGCCACTGATCATTGCCAATGGCCGGGAATGGTACCGGCAGTTCGGCACTGAACGCTCTCCGGGCACCAAGATCTTCACCATCAGCGGACAGGTCAATAAGCCTGGCCATTATGAAGTGCCGCTGGGGGTGCCGCTGCAAGACCTCATAGACCTCGCTGGTGGCATGCGAAATGGCAAAAAGTTCAAGGCGGCCTTGCTGGGAGGCGCAGCAGGCACCTTCGTGGATGCCTCCATGCTCGGGGAAAAAATGACCTATGACAACCTCAGGGAAAAAGGTGCGACATTGGGCTCCGGCGCCATCATCGTGATAGCCGACGGCGACCCGGTGTATGATATCCTCCACAACTGCCTGCGCTTTTTCAGGCACGAGTCGTGCGGAAAATGCGTGCCATGCCGTGTAGGCACCACCCAACTGGTTAAACAAGCAGATCAGCTAAAAACAGCCATGGGTGACAGGGGAAGGATCCTGAAGCAGATGGTGAGGGAATCACAGATCATGGCCGGCACCTCCCTCTGCCCGCTAGGCCAATCACCCATCCTGCCGCTTGAATCGGCTGCCAAATATTTCAGCGGGGAATTATGCGCCACGCACCATTAATGAACCTGTTAACCATGCATACGACTTCGGTCAGATGAAACGCCCATACTGTAAATCCCGACCATTCGGGAACAGTATTTTTGACACCCAGGAGGATGATTATTGGGACGTTTTGACATTTGACATTTTGACAATTTGACATTAATTATAAACACATGAACAAACAGGTCACGATTACCATCGACAACCAAAAAATAACCGCCCCGGAGGGCGCTAACTTGCTGCAGGTTGCCAAAGACAACCAAGTGGCCATCCCCCACCTTTGTTATCACAAAAAGCTTACGCCCACAGGTGCTTGCAGGCTTTGCGTCGTCAAGATTGAAGGACAGCGGGGCATGGTGGCCTCCTGCGCAGTGCAGGTCAGTGAAGGCATGCAGGTGACGGCTTTTGATGACGAACTGGAAGAAGCCCGCAAATATCTGCTGGATTACCTCTTGTCGGAACATAATGAGGCCTACGACGGCAGCTATCCGGATGAATTCCGGGAGCTGGTGCAAGCCTATGGACTTGACAAAGCCGAAAACAGGCGCTTTCCTTCGATATGGAAAGAACTGGGCTATCCCAAAGATGAAACCTCCCCTGTACTTAGCTACGATGCCGCAAAGTGCATCAAATGTTTCCGTTGCATCAAGGCCTGCGATGAGGTACAGGGTAAAAACGTGCTATCCTTTACCAACAGAGGCATCATCTCCTACATCATTGGTGGGTTTGACAAGTGGGGAGAAAGCGAATGCGATGGCTGTGGAGAGTGTATACAACTTTGTCCAACCGGCGCCATTGTAGAAAAACCACACCGTGACCAGATCCGGGTGGACAATGGCATTCGCAAGGTGCGCACCACCTGTCCCTACTGTGGCGTGGGTTGCCAGTTGGAGCTGATGGTGCAGGATGGTAAAGTGGTGCGCAGCAATGGTGTGGAGGGTGTCAGTCCGAATGACGGCCGCCTCTGCGTAAAAGGCCGCTTTGGCTACGACTACGTAAACCACCCCGACCGCCTCACCAAGCCGCTGATCAAAAAAGACGGCAAGTTTGTGGAGGCCTCCTGGGATGAAGCCCTTGACCTGGTAGCCGCCAAGTTCAGTGAGATTAAACAGAAATATGGACGCAAGGCACTGGCAGGCTATGCATCAGCCAAAACCACCAATGAGGACAATTACCTCTTCATGAAGCTGGTCCGCACCGTATTTGGCAACAACAACGTGGACTATTGTACGCGCTTGTGCCATGCCTCCACAGTCACGGCCATGCTGCGTTCGCTCGGCGATGGTGCCGGCAGCAACTCGATCGAAGACTATGAAACCAGCGATTGCATGCTGGTTACCGGCAACAACATGATCGAAACCCACCCGGTGACTGCCACCTTTGTAAAATACGCGGCACAACGTCGTGACGCTAAAATCATTATCATCGACCCCAAATGGACGCCCCTGGTCAAGGATGCTCACATCTGGCTGCAACCCAGGCTGGGTACCGACGTGGCCCTGCTTAACGGGATGATCCGGGTGATCGTGAAAGAGGACCTGATCGACCGCGACTTTATCGAAAAGCGTGTGGAGGATGGCATGGAGGCTTACGAAGCCCTGAAAGCACTGGTGGCAAAGTATACCCCTGAATACGTGGAAGAGGTTACCGGTGTTCCGGCAGACCTGATGCAGGAAGCGGCACGCATTTATGCAAAGGCTGAACGTCCGCTGATTGCCACGGGGATGGGTTACAGCCAGCAGGTGACCGGCACGCACAATGTGTTTTGCCTGATCAATATGATGCTGATCACCGGTCAGATCGGACGAGAAGGCGCTGGCCTCAACCCGCCGCGCGGACAAAACAACGTGCAGGGCGTTTCCGATGTAGGTGCTTCTCCTTTCACCTATCCCGGCTATATCTCGGTTGAAGATGAAGAAAATCGGCGCAAGGTCGCCAGGGTTTGGGGCGTTGCACCTGAAGAACTGGACGGCGAAAAGGGGCTTTCTACGGTAGAGATCATGCAGGCAGCCTATGACGGCGACATCAAGGGGATGTACATCATGGGCGAAAATCCGATGCTTACCGACCCCAACCTGAACCATGCGGAAGAGGCGATCCAGAAACTGGAGTTTCTGGTGGTACAGGACATCTTCCACACCGAAACAACACCATTTGCGGATGTGATCCTGCCGGCAACGGCCTTTGCCGAGTCGGAAGGCACCTATGTCAACAGCGACCGGCGCGTGTTGCGGGTCAGGAAGGCCGTAGACCCCCCGGGAGAGGCCCGGCAAGACTGGGAGATCGTGGCAGAGATCGCGCGGCGCATGGGCAAACCCCTTGGAGACTATCAGCACGAAAGCGACATCTGGGATGAGATCGCCCAAACGGCACCGATTTTTGCAGGCATCTCCTATGACCGCCTGGAACATCAGGGCATCCAGTGGCCCTGTCCTGACAAGGATCACCCCGGAACGGCCACGCTTTTTAAAGAACGCTTTAACACACCAAACGGCCTGGGCAAACTGCATCCGGTAGATTATGCCGAACAAAGCGAAAGAGCCAGTGATGCATACCCCTTGATCTTAAATACCGGTCGCATCCTCTATCAATACCATTCGTCTACCATGTCACGCCGCAACAAGGCCCTGACGGATTTCGCCAACGAAGCATATGTCCTGGTTAACCCTGCAGATGCCAACACCTATGGCATAGCAGATAATCAGAAGGTGAAGATCATCTCACGAAGAGGAGAAATTGACAACATCTCCGTAAATGTGAGCGAAGAAGTTCTCCCCGGAGAGCTTTTCATGCCGTTTCACTATTCAGAAGCGCCCGTAAACAGGCTCACCCGCGACGAGCTGGACCCCTACTCCAAAATTTCACCCTTCAAACTTTCGGCCGTGAGGATAGAAGTCTGAGGACTGTGGCCAACATCCGATAAATTGCTATTTTTGCAGGCGAATGATCTTTTGCCGACCTTTGCCATATCGGATTTTGATTGGAGTTTATTTATGACAGACACGACTTATGCCAGCCAAATCAAGGCTGTCAAAGAAAAGCTGGGGGCCGTCATCCTGGCTCATTACTACCAGCTACCCGAGATTCAGGACATCGCAGACCATGTTGGTGATTCCTTTGCCCTAAGCCGCCTGGCGGCCACCCTCGACAATGAGGTCATTGTATTTTGCGGCGTCGATTTTATGGCCGAAAGCGCCAAGCTGCTGAGTCCGGAAAAAACCGTGTTGCTGCCGGTAAAAGACGCCGGATGTCCGATGGCCGACATGGCAGGTGCCACCGATGTGAAAAAGTTACAGGAAATGCATCCGGAGGCGGCCGTTGTCTCCTATGTGAACTCCACGACAACCGTAAAAGCACACAGCCACATATGCTGTACCTCTTCCAACGCGCTCAAGGTCATCCGCTCCCTCCCACACGACAAGATCATCTTTTTGCCTGACAAGAACCTTGGGTCCTATGCGGCTGAACAAATCCCGGAAAAGGAGTTTGTCCTGTTTGATGGCTATTGTCCGCCACACAACGAGACCACCGCAGAAGATGTGGCCCGTATCCGCAGGTCATATCCAGACGCCAGCCTGCTGGTGCATCCGGAGTGCCCGGGCGAAGTGCGCCGGGAGGCAGACTTCATTGGCAGCACGGCACAGATCATTGCGCACGCTGACGAATCATCGCATAAGGAATTCATCATTGGTACCGAGGAGGGGATCCTTCACCCGTTGCAACAACGCAACCCGGATAAAACATTTCACCTGTTGAGCCGCGAACTGACCTGCCGCGACATGAAAAAAACAACGGCGAGGGAGCTGCTGGACAGCCTGGAAAACATGCAAAACGAAATCCACGTAGATGAAAACCTGGCCAGGATGGCCCGGAGTCCAATGGAAAGGATGCTTGCCGTGTAAACTTGCTGTGAAAAACTTGCCACGAAAATAGAAGACCCCATGCGAAGGTATCTGTATGAGCACACTGAGCAAACGAGCGAGCCGCGGCACCATGACGTGATCATTGCGGGGGCCGGAATTGCAGGTTTGTATGCAGCGCTGCTCCTGGATGAAAGGCATTCCGTGGCACTGCTGGTTAAAGATCGCCTGAAGCAATGCAACTCTTCCCTGGCACAGGGGGGTATCGCAGCCGTCACACGCAGCTCAGACCACACCCAAAAACACATGGATGACACGTTGAAGGCAGCCAAAGGACTTGTCAATGAGGAACACGTGCGTCTGATGGTAGAAAACGGGCCTGATGAAATCCAATACCTCGCTAAACTTGGCGTGCCTTTCGATACCGATCACAGGGGCGATTACTATACCACCAGGGAAGGCGGCCATACGGAGAAACGCGTGCTCCATTGCGGTGGCGATGCCACCGGAGAGCACATCATGCGGGCGCTGATCCGCAAGGTCCGGGAAAAAGCCAATGTGGAGATCCTGGAAAACTGCTTCCTGCTGGATGTGCTGACCACAGCACAAGGCGGAGCTTGCGGGGTGGCGGTAACCGGCGAAGAGACCACGCAGCTCCTGGCGCCTCACGTAATCATTGCCACTGGCGGCATCGGTCAGGTGTACCAAAACACCACCAACCAGCTGGGCATCACCGGGGACGGTATCGCGGCAGCGCTGCGCGCCGGAGCCCCGGCAAAACACATGGAGTTTGTACAGTTCCATCCCACAGCTTTCTTTGACACCAATAAAGAAAAAACAGCCTTTCTGATATCCGAAGCAGTACGTGGCGAAGGAGGCCTGTTGCGCAACCACAAAGGCGAAGCTTTCATGGGAAAATACCATCCCATGAAAGACCTGGCCCCACGTGATGTAGTATCCAGGGCTATTGCCACAGAGATGCAGCAGGCCGGAAAGCCTATGGTGTTTCTTGACATCACCCACCACAGCCGGGATTTTCTTTCCAGGCGCTTTCCCACCATTTTCAGTAACTGCAGCGCATACGGATTGGATATGTCGCACGAAGCTTTGCCCGTGGCACCCTCGCAACATTACATCATGGGCGGCATACACAGCGACAGCCTTGGCAGAACCAAGGTCCCTGGCCTCTTTGTAATTGGCGAAGCCGCCTGCACAGAGGTACACGGCGCCAACAGGCTCGCCAGCAACTCCCTCCTGGAATGCCTGGTTTTCAGCCGCCGATGTGCCGCACACATCAACAACACCGAAAGCCGCACCGGCGTGCCGCAAATGCCTCAAAAACTGACTGCCAGGCCAGCTTTTACCGATGACATCCAGGCGCTACGCAACAAGATCAATAGCCTGACACAATCCCATGGTGGGATTATTCGGCACAACGAGGGACTTCAATACGCCATCGAAAAAATACAAGAAACAATCGCACCCCTGGAGCAGGTGAACATACAGACGGTCACGGAAGCTGAAACATACAACATTGGCCTGATTGCCCTGGAAGTATTGCAGGCCGCCCTGAAACGCAAACGTAGCGTGGGAGCACATTTTCGGACGGACTAACACAAGTTTTGTCTCACAGCGTAAGGAAATGGAAGGAGGTATAGGGTTAAAGGGTCGCTGGGTTAAGGAGGTTTAAAGTTTGAAGTTAAGATATCCACAAATAACACAAATAGTTTTCACAGATGCACACAAATGCATCATGCAACCTCAAACATCAAACCTATTCGCCCGGGCACAATGCACCGCATACCCGGACATTTGGACATTTTGTCTTTTCATCCTTTTGTCTTTTCGTCGTTTTTTTACAACATAAAAAAACATCCATAATATGACCACACACGCCGTACACACCGATCAAATCATCAGGCTGGCCCTGGCAGAGGATATTGGCACGGGTGACGTGACCACGTCCAGTGTTGTGCCGGATGGCAAGGTAATCGAAGGACAGCTGAAAGCAAAGGAGGGCGGCATCGTGTGCGGCCTTCAGGTGGCTGCAAGAGTCTTTGCCATGCTGGATGATGCTATTCGCTTCGAGGCCCATTGTGATGATGGCGACAAGGTAGAACCCGGGCAGCTGCTTGCCGTCATCAGTGGTCCGGCAAAAAGCATATTGACGGGCGAACGGGTTGCGCTCAACTTCCTGCAGCGGATGTCTGGGGTCGCCACCAAGGCAAACAGGTACGCTGCCAAGGTGCATGGTACCGGCGCGGTGGTGACCGATACACGAAAGACCACGCCAGGCATGCGTTACCTTGAAAAATATGCCGTAAAGATAGGCGGTGCCAGCAACCACAGGATGAGCCTGGCAGATGGCATCCTGATCAAGGATAATCACATCCGGGCTGCCGGAAGCATTACTGAGGCCGTAAAGCTGGCAAGGAAGCACGCGCCACGCATGCTGAAGGTGGAAGTGGAGACAGAAACCCTCGATGATGTGCGGGAGGCTATGGCAGCGGGTGCCGACATCATCATGCTTGACAACATGGACATTGCCACCATGAAAGCAGCCGTCCAAATCATCGGCGGAAAGGCACTGGTGGAGGCCTCAGGCAACATGGATCAGCGGGATATCCGGGAAGTGGCCCTTACCGGGGTAGACATGATCTCAGTCGGCGCCCTTTCACACAGTATAAAGGCACTGGATATCAGCCTGAAGATTACTGAAGGTGAATCATCCTAAACGATCAATCGCTTCCGCAAGACGCCGGTCTTTATCTGTAACTACATCACCCGCATCGTGTGTCGACAAACGGATCTCTACCTGGTTATACACATTGCTCCACCAGGGATGATGCCCATGTTGTTCGGCCAGCAAGGCTACCCGGGTCATAAAGGCAAAGGCAGCTGAAAAGTCTGTAAATTCAAACTGCCTGACCAGTTGGTTATTTTCTTCTTTCCACATGATGCGCTCTTTTTATATGATGTGTCAAAGAAACAAACAAGCATCATTGAATGTTTAGGATCCATGTACGCCATTAGCCAGGCCAATGGATACAGATTGTGTACCGCCAACACGGGCTTGTCTTCTCAGATGTTAAACGCATTTGTTTTTGTACCTTTGTATGCACCGTAAAGGGTTTGCTGATATGGGAAACACACCGGAAGATAAAAAAGGGAAGGGCGCTTCTGCACTCAAGGTGAACAAGGGCATTCCGCAGCCTTCATCGCTTAATCAGCAGGCTGCAGATTCATTCAGGCTTAGAAAGCGAAAGGCGTTACCTCCTGAAGCGTATGTGGAAGGCATTCTTGCCGGCGACCGTGTGATGCTCAGTCGCGCCATCACCCTCATCGAAAGCGCCCTGGACAGCCACTATGAAAAAGCGCAAAGGGTCATCGAGCAGTGCGTGGCCCATTCCGGAAAATCACTGCGCCTTGGCATAACCGGCGTTCCTGGGGCCGGGAAAAGCACTTTTATTGAAGCCATGGGCAATCTTTTAATAGACAAAGGACATCAGATTGCAGTCCTTGCCGTTGATCCCAGTAGCGAAATATCAAAGGGAAGCATCCTGGGAGACAAAACCCGTATGGAGACCCTGGCGGTGAATGAAAATGCCTTTATCCGACCTTCGCCATCGGCAGGGTCGCTGGGAGGGGTTGCCCGAAAGACCAGGGAGATCATTATCCTTTGCGAAGCAGCTGGTTACGATGTTGTCTTTGTGGAAACCGTGGGCGTCGGCCAGTCGGAGGTTGCCGTGCACTCGATGGTAGACTTTTTTCTGCTGCTGATGATCTCTGGCGCTGGCGATGAGCTGCAGGGGATCAAGCGAGGCATCATTGAAATGTGCGATGGCATGATCATCAACAAGGCTGACGGCGACAACCTGGACAAAGCCCGGGCCACCCGCTCACAGTATGAAAATGCCCTGCACCTCTTTCCTCCGCAACCTACAGGATGGGCACCCCCGGTGATGACATGCTCCTCCATCACGCACGATGGCATTACCGAAGTGTGGGGGATGATCCGGGAACATGAAAGCCTGATGAAAGCCAAAGGCCATTTTGAGGAGAAACGAAACCGCCAGCAGCAATACCGGTTGCATGAAAGCATTAACGAAAACCTGAAATCCCATTTTTACAAGCATCCTTCCATAGAGAAAAAAATTCAGCAAGTGGAAAGCATGCTGGAAAAAAGGCAGATGACCTCATTCCAGGCTGCCAAGGTGTTGCTTGACACGTATTTCGGGCAAATTTACAGCAAGCAGGATGACAAAAAAACCCGCTGATTCATGAAGTTTGCCTTTTTGCTAAAGTATTCCATCTGCCTGTCCATCTTGCTCTCAGCAAGCCGGACAGCTGCCATAGACATGGCCTTGATGCATGAGCAGCCCTTATCCCATCAAATCCACGAAGACGAGGAGGAAGCGCCCCGGGGCATCAGGTATACCTATGGCCTGAATCTGGGGGCCTATTTTGCCAACGACGGTACAGCTAACTACTATAATGGCAGCGGTCCCCACAGTCTTGAAGCGGCCATTAACAGGCAACATAACTACAACCGCATCCGGGAGTCACTGGGATATGATTTCAGCCTGCATGCCCTTCCGCAGGATATGGGTTATTCGCCTGCGATGATGGTTGGTGTCTTTGGCACCATATTCATTGGCAACAGGACGGCCGTGCATGGAGAATTCAACCACGCAAGGCTGGAAGCCGAAGACGCTTTCAGCCTTAAACTCGACCGGCCCAGCTTCATAGAAGGAGACAACGTATATCTCTTTCCGCTGAGGGGTTCGGAAGAGCGCACTGAAATCCGCCTCGGCTTGCAACATACCTCTGAGGCGGCCGGAAGCACTGTGCATCCTTTTTTTGAGGGTGGCATGAGCTTTGTAAATACCAGGGTGCGCCAAAACAATGCAAGAATAGAAGGCCGCTCATATAGCATCAGGAACATCAGCGACACCTATTACGATTTTCGTGATGATGGCATCGGCTATGGTGGATATGGAACAGTGGGACTCCGTTTGGATATTGGCGACATCTATGCCATGGCTCTTGGAGCAACCGGCAGCTTTATCAATCTCAACCTGGGTGAAAATGATGCCTTTCACATCAACTACAGTATTTTTGCGAGAATCTTCCTCAGCCAGTAATATGGCTGTTGGCCTTTAGCTATTGACCAGCATATGTCTATTAGATCGGCCCTTGACTAGCCAGGGCTTCCCACCAAAACAGGCTCGCCTCGGTAGCATGCCGAATTATGGGCACACTAAAATACAATCGAATAAACGACAAGGCGCGGTCTGGCCAAGGGATCAATTATCTTGCTGGTCTGACAAATTAAAGTTTTCGGGATGGCGTGCGGTTTTGTCCCGGTAAAAATCTTCAATGATTTTGAAGTCGGACTCAAAATCACCGCTGGGATGGATCATTTTTCCCACTCCACCTTCCTTGCGGAGATAATCAAGAAACCCAAAAAATATGGGCACTTTGGCCGTCAAGGCAATGAAATAAAAACCCTTTTTCCAGCGCGTAACCCTTCGTCGCGTTCCCTCGGGAGTGATCAGCAGGTAAAAACGGTCATGCCGTTCAAACTCTTGTGTGATCTTTTTTACGGTGTTCTGGCTGTGTCCCCGATCTACCGGCACACCACCCATCCATCGCAAAATAGGCCCAAGCACACCCTTAAACGCCTCTTTCTTGATCAATATTTTGGGTTTAATCCCATACACAAAGAAAGCCAGCCGGCCAATCACGAAGTCCCAGTTGCTGGTATGTGGTGCCATGATGATCACCGCCCTGGGAATATCCAGGGAAACCCGGCTATAGATATTCCATCCGGACATTCTGAGAATCATACGTGCAAGATGCTTCATCAATACCTTTGCTGATTAATTCATGATTGTTTGCAAATCATTACCCGGGGAGAACCTGCAAGCACCCTCCTCCCTGCAACAAATTTAAAAGAAAAATGCCAATAAATTGATCATCCCATATCTGCAAATCTCATCAAATATGCATTGCAAAACTGCAGATAAAATGCTATATTTGAACGCTGCAAAATGATTACAGGCATGGAGCGGATTTATACACCCAAGCGCATCTATCTCAACCTTAAACGGCGCGACACCTGTCATTATTAAGGACGGTCTGGCCATGCCTTGTATCCGGGCCACATTGTCATGCTTGCCATATCATGCCCGGCTTTCCATTTTCATTTTTCATTTTTCATTTTCCATTTTTAAATGATTCCACATGGAACTTCCTTTTGCAGAACCCTATAAAATCAAGGCAGTAGAACCTTTGCGCCGCAGCACACGAGAAGAACGTGAGCAATGGATCAAGGATGCCAAATACAATTTATTTAACCTTCGTAGCGAACAGGTATTCATTGACCTGCTTACTGATTCTGGTACCGGGGCCATGAGCGACCAACAATGGTCAGAAATGATGCTTGGCGACGAAAGTTATGCCGGCTCTGCCTCTTACTTCAAATTGAAAAAGGTGATCGGTGAATTGCTGGGTATGCCTTATTTTGTTCCCACCCACCAGGGGCGTGCTGCCGAAAACCTATTGTTCAGCGCTATGATCAAGGCGGGTGACCTGGTTCCGGGAAATGCCCATTTCGATACCACTAAGGGGCATATTGAATTCAGGCGTGCCACAGCTGTTGACTGCACCATAGATGAGGCTACCGACACCACCCTCAATCATCCCTTTAAAGGCAACATCGACCTCACCAAACTGGAGGAGGTCTTCAAGAATAATCCGAAAGACAAGATCCCCCTCTGTATCATCACCGTAACCTGCAACACTTCAGGTGGACAACCGGTGTCGATGCAAAACATCAGGGAGGTGAGTGCCTTGTGTAAATCTTATGGCATCCCGGTATTCTTTGATGCTGCTCGTTTTGCCGAAAACGCCTTTTTCATCAGGGATCGGGAAGAAGCTTATGCCAGCCATAGCATCAAAGAGATCGTAAGGGAAATGTACGACCAGGTAGACGGAGCCACGATGAGCAGCAAAAAGGACGCCATCGTGAACATCGGCGGATTTTTGGCATGCCGTGACAAGGAGCTCTTTGACAAGATCTCCATGTATTGCATCCTGTATGAAGGCTACCTGACATACGGGGGATTGGCAGGCCGTGACCTGGCTGCCATGGCCCGGGGGCTTGAGGAAGGCTGCGATTATGATTATTTAGAAGCGCGTATCGGTCAGGTGGCCTATCTTGGCAAGCTGCTCAAAGAGTATGGCGTACCTTTCCAGGAACCCACCGGTGGCCATGCGGTTTTTGTGGATGCCAAAAAGGTGCTGCCACATATTCCCAAAGAAGAATACCAGGCACAAACGCTGGCCATAGAACTTTACCTGGAAGGCGGTGTGCGGGCCGTGGAAATAGGCGCCCTGCTGGCCGACCGCGACCCGGAAACAAGAGAAAACCGTTATCCGGCACTGGAGCTGGTCAGGCTTGCCATCCCTCGCAGGGTATATACCAATAACCACATGGCCTTTGTGGCAGCCTGTCTTGGGAATATTTATGCACGTCACGACAAGATTACCAAGGGCTTCCGGATCACCAAAGAAGCCCCGATCATGCGACATTTTACCGTAGAGCTGGAACGGGCCACATAATTTTCGACATTTTGACCTTTTGACATTATTTTAAACACATGGAGCTCATTATCACATTTGTCATTGCACTTGGTTTGGCGATGGATTGTTTCACCATCGCCATCTCCAACAGCAGTGTAAGTGGCGAAGTCAGGCCCGGGATACCTTTGAAGGTGGCCATCGCCTTTGCTTTTGCACACGTGCTGCTGCTTTATCTTGGCCATGCACTCGGAGGAGCCATTCGGCACCTCTTTGAAGGTGCAGAATCCTGGGTTGCCTTTATTATCCTCGGGATCATCGGGGTCAAGATGATCCTTGAAGCGCGCAGACGGCATCCAAAAAAAAAAGTATTCGACATCAACCAGACCGGCATCATATTGGTCCTGTCACTGGCCACAGCGATGGATGCTTTTCTTACGGGTGTGGCCGTGGCCATGACCACCATAGGATTGAATATGGCGGCCATCCTGGTAGCCCTTGCTGTGTTTGTGCTCACCCTTGGCGGGATGGCTGGCGGCAAACAACTGGGCGTAGCTTTTGCACAACGAACTGCTTATTTTGGCGGTGCTTTCATGTTGCTGGCAGCCGCCACATTTCTTGCAATGATCCTGTAACTGTCAATGACATCCCGGGTTAGCAGGGACATTTAAGTCACAGTTAATTCACAGCAAAAGTCAAATGAACCGAGCCATGCCAAGGGGATTGACACACAGGCGAAGGATTATCTGATTGAGATTTGGCGTAAATAAACAAACCCTGCATAGCGTTTGCCATGCAGGGTTTGTTTTCCAGAACAATGACCCATGGTTATACCTGCAGAGACGAGACAAAGATCAGGATCCGGGCCGGTGAGAGCAATGATACCATGAGAGGGGGGCAGGAATACGGACAGGCATTTATTAGGAAGCGCCGGACCAAAGGACTTAAGTTTACTCCACCATCAGGTTGCATCCCCTGACATCACTGTGGTCAAAACGCCCAAGCACCTCAAACGTACCCCTTGCGTGTGATTTTCCGAGATCCTGGGTTGCTATAAAGCTGCAGCTGAAAACATTTGCCAGGTCGATGACCTGGATGCCTCCACCCTGGTCATGCCCTATAACACGAAGCGGATCGTTGCTGTCGCGTATCAGCACGCGCATCCAAGGGGGGCAGGAAAATACCCCCTTCTTTTTTGCATAAGCCTGTGACAACAGTTCTGTCATTCCATATTCGCTATGGATAACCTCCTGTTGAAAAGCACCGCATAGCATATCATGCAGCTCTTCCCTTACCATCTCCCTATGCCGCCCCTTCATGCCACCGGTTTCCATTACCACAGTATGTTCAAGGGGGATAGGGTGACGCTCAGCAAAATCAAGCAAGGCAAAGCTAACCCCCAGCAACAGTGTTTTCTGGCCACTTGCCATTAGCTTTTTAAGCACCATTGCCAAGGCATCCAGGTCATCCAGGTAAAAACCGCTGTCTGGATGCCGCCCTGCTTCCATCAGGCGCTGTGCCATATAAACAAGGGACGCATCCTGCCGTTCCAGGTAGCCAGGCAGCAATGCAAGCACGCAATAATCCTCCGGTGGACCATAAAACAAGTGAAACCCCCTGAGCAGGCTGCGATCGTAGACCTGCAGGTCGGCCACATGATGCCTGGATGGCGCACTCCCACTGGTGCCCGAACTGGCAAACACTATTTCAGGCCCTTTCTGTGAACTCATGATCTTCCGATGCTTAAACAACTCCACCGGCAGAAAGGGGATATCAGATAGCTGTAGCACCACATCCGGTTCCACATCCAAATGCTGGCAAAACTCACGGTATACCTCGTTATGACTGTATTGAAAATGAAACACCTCCAGGGCTTTGCACCGGAATGCTTCTTCATCATCCCCTGGCAGGGAAAAAATATCTTGTATATCTATCATAAACCTGCGCTGGCAGTGGTGTATTGTTAAGCTAATCAAAGATAGGGATAAATTTTTGGGTGAAACGTTAAGTGGGGTGGAAGCGTTTTGAGGCTATGGCTGAGATTACGTTGAAGGTTGAGATTAATGTTAAGGTTGAGGGTTTAGGGATGCTTTGCGACCATCTGAAAAGCTATACTTAATGGGTTTTTCCTACCTTTGCAGGTAGCAGTATTGTAGGTGTGCAGGATTGACAAACAGGTCAGTCAGAACAGCATGAAATCGAAAAGCCAAGAGCCAAAAGCCAAAGGCCAACAGCAGTCCTGTTGAAAGCATAAACGTCAGATAACCAATGATTTGAAAAAATATAAACAGATGAATGAAAACCTGGATCCCTCTGCAGACAAGCTAAGCAAGGAAGAGCGCATCATAGAGCAAACATTGCGGCCCGGGAGCTTCTCCAGCTTTACCGGCCAGCATAAGGTCGTGGAGAACCTGAAGGTTTTTGTGGGCGCGGCTTCTCAGCGTGCCGAAGCGCTTGACCATGTGCTGCTGCACGGCCCTCCCGGCTTGGGGAAGACTACCCTGGCCCACATCATTGCCAACGAGATGGGCGTAGGCATTAAGGTCACTTCAGGACCCGTGCTGGATAAACCCGCCGACCTCGCCGGCCTGCTTACCAACCTGGAATCCCGGGATGTGCTGTTCATCGATGAGATACACCGATTAAGTCCGGTTGTTGAGGAATACCTCTATTCAGCGATGGAAGACTTCCGCATCGACATCATGATCGAGACAGGTCCCAATGCACGTAGCGTGCAGCTAACCCTTCACCCCTTCACCCTCATTGGTGCCACCACCCGGTCCGGCCTGCTCACCTCACCACTTCGCGCCCGCTTTGGCATCAATGCAAGGCTGAATTATTATGATGCGAACCTCCTGGAACAGATCGTCAAAAGGTCTGCGGGCATCCTGAACGTTAAAATTACTGATGAAGCCTCCCGCGAGATATCCCGTCGCAGCAGGGGAACACCAAGAATCGCCAATGCCCTGCTCCGCAGGGTGCGCGACTTTGCGCAGATCAAAGGCAACGGTGACATTGACATGGACATCTCCCTCTATGGCCTGGCGGCACTCAATGTGGATAAATTTGGACTGGACGAGATGGACAACAAGATCCTTTCCACCATCATTGACAAGTTCAAAGGGGGCCCGGTGGGTCTTAGCAATGTGGCCACTTCCGTCGGGGAAGATGCCGGCACGATAGAAGAGGTGTACGAGCCTTACCTCATACAGGAGGGTTATATCATGCGTACCCCAAGGGGACGGGAGGCCACTCAGCTGGCCTACCAGCATCTGGGGCGGATAAAGGCTTCGGGTCAGAATACCTTGTTTGATGATGTATAATTATGTTTGCACTTCTTTTACCGAATGAGGATAGGGCCCTCTAAATGAGGGGCCTGGTTGGTTACAGGTCTTGAGGTTAAGGTGGTGTGTATGGGGGTCAAATAAGTATTTAATTTGAGTAAAAGGGAAAAAATAACAGAGGCCCTGAAGGCAAAGGCCCTGGAGCTGGGTTTTGCGGCCTGCGGTGTAGCCAGGACGCGACGCTTAACAAACCAGGAGGGCATATTACGGCAGTGGTTGCAAGCCGGACATCAGGGGAAGATGACCTACATGGCCAATTATTTCGACAAAAGGCTGGACCCCGGATTGCTGATCCCTGGGGCGGTATCGGTGCTTTCCCTTGCCCTCAATTATTTCCCTTCAGAAAATCAGCCTTCCGATACACGCTGTCGGATTTCGCGTTATGCATTTGGCAAAGATTACCACTTCGTCATCAAAAAGAAATTACAACACCTGGCAGACTACCTGGAAAGCCTGGCAGGCCCGCATCAATACCGGGTTTTTACCGATTCGGCGCCAATACTCGAACGCGCATGGGCACAGGAGGCCGGACTTGGCGCAACAGGCAAGAACACCTGCTTAATCATCCCCCGGAAGGGAAGCTATTTCTTTCTTGGTGAAATGATCACCACTGTCGCGCTTGAACCAGACCCGCCATTTGAAAAAGACCTCTGCGGCAAATGCACGCGATGCATCGAAGCCTGCCCCACAGGAGCCATCATCGATACAGGAAAACTTGTGGCAAGCAAATGCATCTCCTATCTCACCATTGAATTAAAGGACAATATTCCGGAACAGTGGAGGGAAAAATGCCGCGGCTGGATATTTGGATGCGACATCTGTCAGGAGGTCTGTCCGCATAACCGCCACGCCACACCCCATCAACATGCTGAATTACAGGCCATTTGGCCTGTGACGAGCTGGAACGACGATGACTGGCGAGGCATGACCAGGGAAGCTTACAACCAAGAGATTAAAAAAACTGCCTCCGCATTGGCCAGGGTAAAATATGAAAAAATGATGGACAACATCCGGAATACTACCTGTGACGCAAGCTGTCGATAAGCATCTCAGGCACACGTGTTTTCCTTTCCTGGATGAATAGCATAAACTCCTCTTCCGTGATGTTGTTCTTGTCCATCACCAACATCTTAATGGCAAAAGGGAAAGCAATCAGCGACAACATATCCACAAAAAAGTGCGTTGGGTCCGTTCGCCGAATATTACCTTTTTTCCCTTCATCGATCAGTTGCTTGGTGAATTGATCGGTGGCATAGAGGCTGCTGATGGCCTTCATCTCCGTAATACGTTCACGGCTGCGATGCAGGATCGCCATCACAAAGGAAACCAGCAGGGGGTTCTCGGACAGCATGTCTATATAAACATACACATATTGCCGGATTTTTTCCTCCAGCCCCAGGTCGCTGTTCAGGATCCGGATCAGCTCTTCCGAATTCTTTTTAACCAGTTGGGTAAAGATGGCATCAAACAGGTTTTCCTTGCTCCTGAAATAATAATTCATTAGTGAAAGGTTAATTCCGGCCTTCGATGCAATTTCGCGTACACTTGTACGATCCACACCCTTTTCCAAAAATAATTCGGTAGCCGCATCAAAAATCTTTTGCTCTGTGTTTCTGCTTCTTGCCATGGTGTATTGTTTTTTGCAAAGGTAAGATTTTTCATTGTTTTAAACGCTGTTTAAAACGATTTATGTTACCTTTGATTGATTTTTTTAGAACATTTACCATGATATTCCGGAAGTCGAATCAAATAATTTATGCAAAGGATGACTTTTCGGCTTTTCGACTTTTCGACATTTTGACATTTTAGCACATGTTGACACACAAATTCCGGACACAAAAGCTGATATTGAGTACCCTGACGGGCCTGTTGCTGGTATTAAGCTGGCCGGCAAGGGGTTTTCCCTTCCTGATCTTTTTTGCCTTCATCCCCTTGTTGTTTTTGGAAGATGACATCAACAGCCTGAAATATAAGGTACGTGCACGCACCTTTTTTCTCCATGCATGGTTAAGCTTTTTGATTTTCAACCTGTTCACCACGTGGTGGATCATGTATGCCACCCTGCCCGGGATGATCGTTGCGGTGATCCTGAACTCGCTTTTCATGACGCTGCCCTGGCTGCTGATGCACATGAGCAGGAGGGTCTTGTCATCGCGCCAGGGCCCCGTATCAGTGATCATGTTCTGGCTGTCTTTTGAGTTTCTGCATGGCCGCTGGGAGCTAAGCTGGAGCTGGCTCGACCTGGGCAATGTATTTGCAGGTTATCCCGCCTGGGTGCAATGGTATGCCTACACGGGTACTGCCGGGGGTGCATTATGGGTGCTGACCATAAACATCTTGTTGTTTCTTGCGA
This sequence comes from Bacteroidales bacterium, assembly GCA_003557765.1. The sequence continues at coordinate 604 of PWNO01000205.1, read as the reverse complement.
TCAAACAAATGCGAAGAGGCCGGTTTGAGGCTCGCAAAGCCCGGATGAATGCCTTGCTTGCACTCAGCTTGTTCATTATCCCAGCAGTGTTTTCCTTTCACACCTGGTTGAGTTACGAGGAAGATGCCAATCCAGTGCATGTGGTTGTGGTTCAGCCCGCTGAGGATCCTTATGATCCGGCTGTGAGTCAGCAGGAGGTCGCTGAACGGGTAGCGCACATGATCGCCCTGGCCGAAGAGCAGATCAATCCAACAACGAGGTTTGTTGTCACACCTGAAGGAGCCAATCCACGTGGCATTTGGCGGCATGAGGCAGAAAGACATTACACGATCAGACGCATCCGGGAGCACCAGGAAGAGCACCCGGGGGTCACATGGTTTCTTGGAAGCTTTGTCTATGCCTTCTACGATGAGGGTGATGACATACCCGCCAGTGCACGTCTTCATCAGCAGCATAACAGGTTTTATGATGTGTTCAATGCGGCCGTGATGATCCCACCCGTCGGGGATCTGCAATACCATTACAAATACAAACTTGTACCAGGCATTGAAAGGATGCCTTACTTCACCCTGCTCCGGCCTTTGGGAAGGCTGGTAGACCGCTT
>PWNO01000017.1 GCA_003557765.1 Bacteroidales bacterium | reverse complement strand
TTTCCGCAGACCATGGCCTGGGGAAGGCAGCCTTTTCGCGGCTGTAGGGTTTGTCCCAGTCGTTTCCGGCTGCCATGGTGGCGGTGTGGGGTGCATTTTTGATCACGTTGTTTTCCTTATCCGCCTTGCCGTCTTCCACTTCCCTGATCTCTTCCCTGATGGCGATCATGGCGTCGATGAAACGATCCAGTTCCGCCAGGGGCTCACTTTCCGTGGGTTCCACCATCAAGGTGCCCGGCACCGGGAATGCCACTGTGGGCGCGTGGAAGCCATAGTCCATCAGGCGTTTGGCGATGTCAATGGCGTCAATCGATACATTGCGCTTGAAGGGATTGCAGTCGAGGATCATCTCGTGCGCTGACCACCCATTTTTACCCGTATACAGCACCTTATAGTGGTCTTCCAGTGAGGACTTGATGTAGTTGGTGCTCAGGATGGCGATGCGGGTGGCTTCTTTCAGGCCGTGACCACCAAGAAGTTTGATATACCCATAGGTGATTGTCAGGATGAATGCACTGCCAAAAGGTGCAGCGGCTACGGCGTGAATGCCCTGCTCACCTCCGGTCTTTTGCAGGGGGTGTGTGGGCAGGAAGGGCAGCAGGTGCGATTTGACGCCTATCGGGCCCACTCCCGGTCCGCCTCCGCCGTGCGGGATGGCGAAGGTTTTGTGGAGATTCAGGTGGCATACGTCCGCTCCGCAAATTGCCGGATTGGTGTAACCCACCTGCGCGTTCATGTTGGCGCCGTCCATGTATACCTGGCCTCCATTGTCGTGAATGATTTTGGTCACCTCCAGGATGTCCTCTTCGAACACGCCGTGGGTGGACGGATAGGTGACCATGATGGCCGCCAGGTTGTCCTTGTGTTTCTCGGCCTTTTCGCGCAGGTCGTTGATGTCGATATTCCCGTGTTCGTCACATTTCACGACAACGACCTTGGTGCCTGCCATCACCGCACTTGCCGGGTTGGTTCCGTGCGCCGATGAGGGGATCAGGGTCACGTTGCGGTGCCCTTCGCCGCGGCTTTCATGATAAGCCCTGATGACCGCCAAACCGGTATATTCACCCGAAGCACCCGAGTTGGGCATGAAGGAGATCCCGTCGAAGCCGGTGATCTCATTCAGGTCCTTTTCCAGCTGTCTGATCAGCTCAAGATACCCTGCTGCCTGATCCTCCGGCGCGAAGGGGTGCATGTTTGCAAACTCTGGCCAGCTCAGGGCAAAAAGCTCGCTGGCGGCGTTAAGTTTCATCGTGCAGGATCCCAGTGGGATCATGGTGCGGTTGAGCGCAAGGTCCCTGTTCTCCAATTTTTTTAGATAGCGCATCATCTCAGTCTCCGAGTGGTAAAAGTTGAAACACGCCTGTTGCAGGAAGGGTGTGGCCCTTTCGTAAAGGTCGGGAATGGTGACGATCTTCTCACATTCCACGGGGTCGCACACAAACTTTTCGAATTTTTTGTCTGCGGCTGCTGCAAAGACGGATAATATGGTGTTCACATCTTCGAGAGAGGTGGTTTCATCCAGGCTGATGCCTACATGCTTGTCGTCGATTCTCCGGAAGTTCATTTCCTGTGCCACAGCCTTTTCGTGTATGCTGCTGGCCGACATGTTTTCGGGAAGCTGGATCAGCAGGGTGTCAAAATAGTATTTATTCAGTTGCTTATAGCCATATTTGGTGACTTCCTGTGCCAGCACGCCGGTCAGGATATTGATGTGGCGGGCGATTTTTTTGAGTCCTTTCGGCCCGTGGTACACGGCATACATGGCGGCAATAGATGCCAGCAGGGCTTGTGCCGTGCAGATGTTTGAAGTGGCTTTCTCTCTCTTGATATGCTGTTCCCTGGTTTGCAGCGCCATACGCAGTGCATAATCGCCGTTCTTATCTACCGAGACCCCGATGATGCGTCCGGGTACGGCACGCTTGAACTCCTCTTTGGTGGCGAAAAAGCCGGCATGCGGGCCACCGTAGCCCATGGGCACGCCGAAACGTTGGGCAGATCCGACGACTACATCGGCACCCCATTCGCCGGGCGGGGTCAGCATGGTGAGACTGAGCAGGTCGGCTGCAACAGCGATGCGGATGTGTTGTTTCTGTGCTTCGTGCACAAAGTCCTGGTAGCGGTTGATGGAGCCATAAGCATCCGGATACTGGATCAGTACGCCAAAATAGCTTTCATTCAGCTCCACCTCGTGGTGGTCGGCGATCACCAGTTCGATGCCAAGGGGTTGGGCCCGGTTCTTCAGCACGTCGATGGTCTGCGGGAAAACCCGCTGGGAAACGAAAAACTTGTTTACCCCTTGTTTTACTGCGGTGCGCGACCGTGCATTGAAAAGCATGATCATGGCTTCGGCTGCTGAGGTCGCTTCATCCAGCAAGGACGCGTTGGCGATGCTCAGCCCGGTAAGGTCGGTGATCACGGTTTGAAAGTTAAGCAAAGCCTCCAGGCGGCCTTGTGAAATCTCTGCCTGGTAAGGGGTGTAAGAAGTATACCAACCCGGATTCTCCAAAATGTTGCGCTGGATCACACCCGGCATGATGGTGTTGTAATATCCCATCCCAATATAAGACCTGTACACCTTGTTTTTACTTCCCAGCGCTTTCAGGTGTTGGATGTATTCATATTCGTTTAGTCCCTCAGGGATATCAAGATCTTTTTTCAACCTGATACTGGACGGTATGGTTTGGTCAATGAGTTTATCTGACGAGTCGATGCCGATTTTTTGCAGCATCTTTTTTTCGTCATCTTTGCGGATTCCGTTGTGGCGATCAATGAAATTGTTTGTTATCATAATACTGGCATTAATTGTTTATAGCAAAAAGCCTCTCCGGGACAAATATTCCCGTCAACCAGGCGTATCTGAACTTACTAATGGTAACTGATTTGCCGGTTTTTTGTTTAGTTCCGTCAGCCGGATCTACATATTTTCTTTGGCATATTTACGGCCGGCGTGCAGTGCTTTCAGGTTGATCTCCACCAGGTCTTCTCCTTTCTTTCCAAAGAGAAAGTGGATCGCTTCTTCCAGCTTTTCGACCGGAATGTCAATAAATGGTGATGCAGCCCCCAGGATGACGACGTTGGCTGCTTTTTTGCTGCCCGCCTCGTCGGCCATTTTTTCCGCATCCAGTGCCACGTGCCTGGGCAGCTTACGGATCTCTGCCATCACCTCTTCGGTATCCGGATAGTTGGGGATGTTAACAAATGGCTGGTTGTTGGTGATCAGCCAGCCCTCCTTGTGCAGGAAGGGGAGATACCGGAGCGACTCCATCGGCTCCACTGAAATGATCATGTCGGCCTTGCCTTCCGGGATAAGGTCTGAGGCGATCTCATCCGACGACAACCGCAAATGCGATTGCACGTCGCCGCCGCGCTGGCTCATGCCATGCACCTCTGCCTGTTTAAGATAAAGATTTGACTGTACTGCGGCATATCCTATGATGGCTGCGATCGACAGGATACCCTGACCCCCGACTCCTGCTAATATGATGTCGTTTTTCATAATGTATTGCGTTTTATCGAAATGTGAAATTGGCCAGAGGCCTGGTTTACTTCTTCTCTGCCTTCTCTTTGTCCTTAAACTTTTGCCGCATCCTTTTATTGAGCGTAACGATGCATTCCCTGCGCGGGATGATGACAGAGACACCGTCATAGGCAAGCTCCTCTTTAAAAACCTGGGTGTTTTCTTCATGACGTTTGTTCAGCGGTTTGATCACCCGGATGTGGTCTTCTTCCACACCTACTCCCTTGCAGATATCCTCAAGGCGCTCAAAAGCCGATGATGGTTGTCCGCCGGTCATGGCCGTGGTGGCATTGTCGAGGATCACCACCGTGATGTTGCTTTTGTCATTTACTGCATCAAGCAGGCCGGTGATCCCTGAGTGGGTGAAGGTGCTGTCGCCAATGACCGCTACGGAAGGTCGCATACCCGCGTCTGCTGCACCTTTGGCCATGGTGATGGATGCACCCATATCTACGCAGGTGTTGATCGAGTGATACGGTGGCAATGCACTGAGTGTGTAGCATCCGATATCTGAGAACACGCGGCCTTTGCCATACTGTGCAATGGCTTCATTCAGCCCAAGGAAACTGTCGATGTGCGGACAGCCCTTACATAGCGATGGCGGTCTGTTGGCCAGCAGGTCGGGAACCGGGAGGGTGTCGGGTGCCGGGATGCCAAGTGCCTTGCCTACGATGGTAGGGTTTAGCTCTCCCGTACGTGGCAGAGAACCGTCCAGCCGTCCTCTGATCTTCTTACCCCTGTCCATGAAACCCTTCAGCATCTCCTCCACTACCGGGTAACCGTCTTCAATCACAAGAATCTCATCACATTTGTCATACAGCTCCTGGATATGTTTTTTGGGAAGAGGGTATTGTGTCACCTTTACCACCGGATGGGGCACCTTCCGGTCAGGATAGTTTTCCATCAGGTAGTTGTATGCCAATCCACAGGTAATGATACCCAGGGAGGTATCTTTAGCCGGGTAGAACTGGTTATACAGGGATTCATCCGAGAGTTGCTGAAACGCTTCCTGGTTGTCGAGTAGCATCTGGTAGCGCTTGCGGGCGATGGCAGGCAGCAGGATAAACTGTTTCAGATCTTCCGGCAGCTTGAACTGATTCTGTTCACGCGTTTCTTTCCTGGCAACGCCTGCCCTGGAGTGAGCCAGTCGGGTGGTGATGCGCATCAGTACCGGCACCTGCAGCTTTTCCGAGATGTCGAAGCCAATGTGCACCATGTCGTAGGCTTCCTGCTGGCTGGAAGGCTCCAGGATGGGAATCATGGCAAATTTGCCATAGACCCTCGAGTCCTGTTCGTTCTGGGAGGAGTGCATGGAGGGATCATCGGCCACAACAAAAAGCAATCCGCCGTTGGCACCCGTGATGGCTGCATTCATAAAGACATCGGCAGCCACGTTGAGTCCGACGTGCTTCATGCAGGTCATGGCCCGTTTGCCGGCATACGACATGCCCAGGGCTTGCTCTGCGGCAGTTTTCTCATTCGCAGCCCAGGTGGCTACGATGCCTTTCTCTTTGGTTTCAGGGGAACTCCGTACATATTGGGTAATTTCAGTGGAAGGCGTCCCAGGGTATGCAAATACTCCCGACATGCCTGCATCTATTCCTGCCTGGGCAATCGCTTCATCACCCAGAAGCAACAATTTATTCATGGGATAATGTTTTATAAAGATTTACAATAAACGGATATAGGCTACAAAGCTATAAAAAACATGGTATTTTCCCAGTGAAACCCATCTGCACCAGGGATAAATTTTACTAATGGAGGCAAATGGGTGCCCGACGCCAATCTCACACCTATGCTACCCGAACATTATGTGTTTTTCTTTGTATTATTGTCATGGAAAAAACAAAACTACGGCTGGCATGAACTTTCTTGCACATCTTTACCTGTCCGGCCAGGATCCCGACATAATCGTAGGCAACTTCATCGCCGACATGGTCAAAGGCCAGAAAATTAATGGATATGACCCTGCTGTTGTGCAGGGCATCAAGCTTCACAGGCAAATCGATGGCTTCACGGATGCACATCCGTTATTTTTGCAGAGCAAGGAGCGCTTACGCAAAAAATATCGTTTGTATGCAGGGGTGGTAGTTGACATGTACTACGATCATTTTCTGGCAAAAAACTGGGAAAGATATTCAGCACTTCATCTAGGTGATTTTGTGGCCAATGCTTATGCCATCCTGGAAAAAAGACAGGCCATCCTTCCCGGGCGTGCCCGCTTTGTGCTGCCATACATGATTGAGCACAACTGGCTTGTCAATTATGCAGACTTTGACAGCCTGAAAAGGAACTTTGGGGGCATGGCACGCCGTACCCCATACGAGTCAGGAATGGAAAATGCAGTTGAGGATCTAAAAAAGGATTACACACCCTTTGAAACCGAGTTTTTTCACTTTTTCCCGGAACTCGTGGATTATGTGAAAGCGCAAGGAATTGTCCTTGGGCACCATGAGCGCATTACCAGAAACAGTCCGGACCCTCCTTCTGCATAATGTAATGCCTTAGTTTCTTGTCAATGCTACTGTGTCGGTTAAGTTGCAGAGATGAGGAAAAAGATCAAGACTTATGCCGGCTAAAGTAGCGTTGACATGCCACCAGGTAATTACATGAAAGGAAAATGCCGTGCATTTTTAGTGACTGCATGAGTCATGATGCCGTGCGGCTCTTTCTTATATGAGGCATTGCTGCCAGACAGGATGAAGTGTGGCCGGGTTCCTTTTGCTCTGATGAATGCCTGTTTTACCAGGTTGCCAGAGGCTAAGATTAACTGTCCTTATTTGGTTTTTCCAGCCCGTAACCTGAGGTTTTGTCTTCACGCTTCAGCAGGAAGGCGAACACAAAGCCTACGAAGCCAAGTAAAGAAAATACCAGCATGGCATTGGTGTAATCCAGCGGCTTGATCACCTCCATTTCGAAGTTTCCTTCTCTGAGGCCAAAATAGTCTGCGTCGGCATACACCAGGCGGCCGTAGCCCATCAGGATCTCAAAACGGCCATCATCTTCCAGGTAAAAACGCACCCTTTCCTGCCATACCATGCCATCCCTGCCATCCTGCGCCATGTCGCCGGAGCTGGCATCTGCATCGTAGAGGGTGAGCACGCCGCGCAGGGTGCGGCCAAAGAGGGCTTGGTGACGTGCGTCCACCTTGCTGGGGAAATAGCCATCGGCATCTACGGAAAAGTCCCCATCATAGAGCAGGATCTCCTCAGACCGCCGGGAGACCAGGATCTCAGCCTGGTAATCCGGTCCTTCCACAAGGTAGTTGAAGTCTGCCATCGAGATCACATCTCCCTGGCCGACATGCAGTTCAAACTGTCCCTGGTCATCGGTTCGCTGATGATGAACTTCGCGCCATACCACGTCCCCGCTGATGCTGTCCTTGAACACAGAGGTGTTGATGTGGATATCCGTATCCGTTAGCGGCTCCTCATGGCGGTCCAGGTAGCTGCCGGTATAGCGCATGTCTGCCTGTTGTACCCTGGCAAATGCCATACTGTCCACCTCGGTCCGGTAAAAAGGGTTCGAAGAGTCAATCACCGCACCGATGACGATGGGAAATATCCACAGTCCGATGTTTTGCACCGAGAACATGAAGCCGTAAGCGGTACCCAGTTTGCTTTGTCTGACAATTTTTGTCACGGCCGGCCACATGGCTGCAGGAACCAGTGAGAAGGCAATGCCGAGCAGTACGATGGGTACGCGCGGCTCAATGTAGGTTTTGGCAAACATCAGGTGGGCGATGATCAGCAGGCCTGATCCGAGATACATGAGTGTGGCACTTTTCCCTTTGTTGTCGGTGATCCATCCAAAGAGCGGTGTCAGGAGGATGGTTCCGTACATCAGGTATGAGGTCACATCCCCGGCAAGCGCACGGGGCATGGCGAACTTGTTCATCAGCAAGTCGGGCGCAAACTTCAGAAAGGGGAACACGGCAGAATAAAACGTGACGCATAGGATGGTGATGTAGATCACCGAGCGGTTGGTCACCAGGAACTTCAGGTCCTTCCATCTGAATTCGTCCTCCGGATCCTTGATGTCAATATCCACTTCGCGGTCGACTTTATAGTCCATGACCATATAGATCATGAAAGCCAGCAGTCCCGCCCACAGGATTACGACGCCAACCCAGATGGCCGTGGTCCACTCGGGGTAGATCAGCCGGGGCGACATGGTGAAAGCGAGTGCTGCGCCAAGCCGGCCGACGGCCAGGTTCAGTCCCAGTGCAAGCGCGAGCTCCTTGCCGGTGAACCACTTGACGATCACCTTGGAAAGCACGACGATGCCTGTTTCGGCTCCCAGTCCGAACACAAAGAAGCCCAGCGACATCATCTTGAGCGCCGGTGACCAGGAAGTCAGGAAGGAATCCATGAACTGGTAGCCAAAGCCTCCGTCCAGGAAGATGTCCGAAGCACCGTAGGCTGTAATCGTACCGCCAAGAGCCATCAGGAAAATAAAGGAGAAGCCGGTGATCCTGATGCCGATCTTGTCCAGGATGATCCCCCCCAGGACAGCCATCGCCAGGAAAACATTGGGAATGGAATAGGCAGATATGAAAAAGCCGTATTCAGTGGAGGTGAAACCCAGATTCATTCGAATCAGGTCGGCCAGCGGTGCCAGGGCATCATAAAAATAATAATTGGTGGCCATGGCAAAACTGCTTAGGATGAGCACGATCCATCTGGCCGTTTTCGATTCATGAAGCTTTTTCTTGATCTTTGCTACCATTTGTCCGGGTTTAAGTTTGGTTTATATTGCGTGATGAATCACCTCTCACAGGTGTTTTTTCAGTTCCTGTAAAAAGCTGCGCATTTTTTCCAATGTCTTGCGTATTTCAATGTCCCTTTGCAGGTCGTCCAGGTTTTCCCTGAGTTTTTCACGGGCGCCTTTCAGGGTATATCCCCTTTCTTTTACCAGGTGATAGATGATATGGAAGTGGTCCACATCCCGGGGCGTGAATAAGCGGTTACCTTTCTTGTTTTTTTTTGGCCGGATGATGTCAAACTGCTGTTCCCAATACCGTATCAGCGAAGTGTTGACGTCAAACATGCGGGCCACCTCACCGATGCTGTAATACATCTTGTAGGGTTCTTGCGTTTTATTGCTCATCTTTGGCTAAAAATATTTACCAAAAATAAAAAAAAGAAATCGCTGAAGGAAAAAAACTTCCATAACAGTTCGTTGGAACCTGCCGGTTTTTTTTATATTTGTTTAATGGATGTTGAACTTTGCACCAATCAGGTTGCGGATTAGCCGGACCTTGCCAGCGACACTTTCCTCCGAATATATTCATAGGTATTGGCAGCACCTGGGCAGCATACTGAAAATGATCACATGAACCGATCGACCTGTGTGGTTTTTCCCCTGTTTATCCTTGCCTGTGCTTTTATTGAGCCTGTCACTGGTGGTGATAATCCCGGATCATCGGTCCCGGGCAATTCCATTGTGATGCAGCGGGTGTTACCTCCTTACCAGCATGACTTCCTTAAACCGGGCGCCCTGCGTTCCGGACCTATTTGTGAATCACTGGAGCTGTTGCCTGCATTCACCTTTTCATTGCTTCCTGACACCAGCTTTCCCAGCATCCGGCCGTTGCATTACCGGGTATTTCATTACAGGAACGGGCTCAAGCCCGGGACTTGTTTTATGTCCGATGAATATCGGAATGTGGAGGGTGTGTTAACGTTCAGGGGAGGATTTGCGCGTGACATGCCAACCGCTGGCAATGTTTCAAGCAAGCCGGCAAGCATCAGGCAGGTCTGGGAATATACCACGCATTACGATACCACCCGGACACAATACGGCATGTGGGGTGGTGGCATGGGCTGGACTGGTCAGCCGTTGCTGGTCCGCTGGCCTGACCAGGAATTCGCGGCATTTGCGCAAATGCACGATCAATTATCTTCAAGGGAGGAGGTGATCGCGGGATCCCTGAGCGGCGAAGTGTATTTCCTGGATATGGATACCGGAGCAGAGACACGGCAACCCATTCGTACAGGCAATCCGGTGAAGGGTACCCCCATGCTGGATCCCCGATTGAACGGCATGTTGTATATTGGTGACGGGGTGCCGCACAATGACCAATTCGGCATTCACATGATCGACCTTCACCGTCATGAGCCGGTGTTCTTTTTTTCGGGCCATAAAGATGTGAAAGCCTATCGCCGATGGGGAGCCTTCGACAGCAGCCCGCTGCTGGTGGGTGATTATGTCTATTGGCCGGGTGAAAATGGAATATTTTACAAATTCCTGGTCCGGGATGACGCGATGCATTTGGTGGCACGCCTGGTATATCATGTGCGGGGTGAGCAGGCGGCAGGCATTGAATCGAGCCTGGCGGCATATCGCAATTATGGATATTTTGCGGATAACCACGGCAACATCCTTTGTATTAACTTGCTCACGATGAAGCCAGTTTGGCGTTATGACAACCAAGACGATACGGATGCCACGCTGGTATTGGAAGTAGAAGATGGCATTCCTTATCTGTATTCAGGGAGTGAGGTGGACAGGCAGGGTGATCAAGGTTATTGTCGTATAATAAAATTGAATGGGCTGAATGGGGGCCTGATCTGGGAGAGAAAAATACGCGCTTACCGGGCAACACATTATGGCCGCGAGTTTCCGGGAGGGATGTTTGCCACGCCGCTTTTGGGCAGAAACAAAGCAGGGGGAGTAATGTATACGAATATTGCCCATGTGGATGAATCTGGTGCCGGAGCACTTTTTGCTTTGGACACCTCCACCGGTGACATCTTGTTTCAGACCCCTTTGCAGGCCTACAGCTGGTCCTCACCGGCTGGTCTCTATAATGAAGATGGCGAGTTGTTTATTTTTACAGCGGATGCGATTGGCAACATTTACCTTTTGGATGGAAGGGATGGGCAGGTGATTTTTAGCAAGCGTGTTGGCAGGAACTTTGAGGCTTCACCAGCAGTATGGGGCAATCGGGTGTTTATCGGTTCACGCGGCCGGGAAATCTATCGGTTTGATATTGAATAGGGCTTGTTATGATAGTGACTGGTTTACCCTGGAGGCGCGTTCAATGATGATTTCAAATTCTTCAGGTGTGAGGTCGTTGTAGAAGTAGGGGACAGGGTTTACGGTTCTGCCGTTGCGGTGCACTTCATAGTGCAGATGTGGTGCCGTGGAGGTGCCGGTGTTTCCGACCGTTCCGATCACCTCACCTCGCTTTACCTGTTGCCCGGCGCGTACTTTGATCTCATCCATGTGGGCATACAAGGTGGAATAGCCATAACCGTGGTCTATCTCCACCATGAGGCCGTAGCCGTGCCTGTTTCTTTCCGCCCTTTGGATAACTCCATTGCCGGTGGCATAGATCGGGGTTCCGGTTGGCGCAGTGAAGTCGACGCCATGGTGCATCCGCGTCGTCTTGTATACAGGGTGCATCCGCATGCCATAACCGGAAGCCAGGCGCTCAGTTCCGCGTGTGATGGGAATAATAGCCGGTATGGAGGCAAGCATGTCTGCCTTGTTTAATGCCATCTCAAAAACCTCATCATAAGATTTGGACTGCACATAGAGCTTGCTGGCAAGCTGATCTACCCGCTTCATGGTCTCAGAGATCAATTCGCTGTTGTTATATCCGGAAAGATGGGTATACCGGTCGATACCACCAAAAGCAGCGTCCCGAATACTGCGCGGGATGGGCTCTGCCTCAAAGATCACGCGGTAAATCTGATCATCGCGCTCCTGGATGTCTTCCAACACGCTGGTAAGCATATCCAGCCTGTCGTTGATGACCTCATGCTGCACCCTGAAATTGTTAATTTCCCGTTGAAGCATGCGCTCCCTGGGTGTCTCAAAAAAACTAAACCCGATAAACAGTACGATGACGGAAAACACCAGACCAGCAAGGGCGTAATGCAAAAAGGTCTTTAATCTGTCGGTAAATGTTCTTTTGACCTTTTCAACGGTCAAAGACTTGGTATCAAAGCGATATTGAACTTTGCTCATATCGATTCCTTACTCAGCTAAATGGTAAAAATAATTCAATAGGGCTGAATTTTTTTAAAAAGCCGGGGTTTCCGGCACACTGCACCATGTTACAAAACTAAAAAAAATGCGTTAATTTTGCGCCCAACAGACAAAAAAAATCCACTTTTTTTATGAAAGCTTCAGAAGTACGGACTTCTTTTTTGCGGTTTTTTGAAGGGAAAAATCACGAAATATACCGGTCGGCGCCCATGGTGGTAAAAAATGATCCCACCCTGATGTTTACGAATGCCGGAATGAATCAGTTCAAGGATATTTTCCTGGGAAACACTACAGCGGCACACCAGCGTGTGGTGAACTCACAAAAATGCCTGCGTGTATCCGGAAAACACAACGACCTGGAAGAGGTGTGGCATGATACCTATCACCACACCATGTTTGAAATGCTTGGCAACTGGAGCTTTGGAGATTATTTCAAGAAGGAAGCTATTGCCTGGGCCTGGGAGTTGCTTACCGGCGTATATAAAATGGATAAGGACAGACTGTATGTGACTGTTTTTGAAGGTGCCCCCGATGAGGGCCTGCAGCCCGACCAGGAAGCTTATGACCTTTGGAAACCCTACCTTGATGAATCGCGTATCTTATACGGTACAAAGAAGGATAATTTCTGGGAGATGGGGGAGACCGGTCCTTGTGGCCCCTGCTCAGAGATCCACGTGGATATCCGAAGCGATGAAGAACGCAAACTAGTGGATGGAGCCAGCCTGGTCAACACAGACCACCCTCTGGTGATCGAGATCTGGAACCTGGTTTTCATCGAATACAACAGAAAGTCAGACGGGAGCCTGAAGAACCTTCCAGCCAAACACGTGGATACCGGCATGGGATACGAAAGGCTTTGTATGGTGCTTCAGGGCAAACAGTCCAATTATGACACTGATGTCTTTCAACCTTACATCCGTCAGCTTGAAAAGCTTTCAGGGATTTCTTACGGTGACACGCAAGATGCAGACATTGCCATGCGCGTGGTATCCGACCACTTGCGTGCTGTGGCTTTTGCCATTGCTGATGGTGAGCTTCCATCCAATAACAAGGCCGGATACGTAATCCGGCGTATTTTGCGCAGAGCCATCCGTTACGGATACACATTTCTGGGGCTCAAAGAGCCTTTTGTAAATAAGCTTGTGGATGTGCTGGTGCAACATATGGGCGAGGCATTCCCGGAATTGAAGGCGCAGAAAGAGCTGATCACCCGGGTGATTGCTGAAGAAGAGCAAACCTTCTTGCGCACACTTGACCTTGGCATCCAAAAGTTTGAAGCGTATATTCGTTCACACGAGGATAAAAAAGTTGTGGATGGGGCATTCGCTTTTGAACTATTCGATACCTATGGCTTTCCGGTAGACCTGACGGCCCTGATGGCCAGGGAAAAAGGCTGGGATGTGGATATGGAAGGCTTTAAGCAGGGCATGGAAAAGCAAAAAAGCAGAAGCCGTGCAGCTGCAGCAATGGAAACCCACGACTGGACGGAGGTTATTGCCGGTCATCAGGAAGACACCCGTTTTCTTGGCTATGAAAAGCTGGAGGCAGAAGCCCGGGTGGTGAAATACCGCAAGGCGGCCAATAAAGGGAAGACCTTGTATCACGTGGTGCTTGACCAGACGCCCTTTTATGCGGAATCAGGCGGACAGGTTGGTGACCGGGGAACACTGATCGCGGATGGTGAAAACTTTCCCGTGATTGATACCCGCAAGGAAAACAACCTGACCATCCACGTGATGCCCAGGATACCGCAGTCCTGGCCTGACCATGTGTACCTCAGTGTCAACACCACCAAGCGCCGGCTTACGGAGAACAACCATACGGCGACCCACCTGCTGCATTCTGCCCTCAAGGAAGTACTTGGCAGTCACGTACAGCAGAAGGGGTCTCTGGTAGATGACCAGCGCCTGCGCTTCGACTTTTCGCATTTTGGCAAGATGACCCGGGAGGAGGTGTATGCTGTGGAGAGTTTGGTCAATGACAAGATCCGTGAGAATATCTCCATGGAGGAGCATCGCGACCTCAGCATGGAAGAAGCTGAGCAAATGGGTGCCGTGGCGCTCTTTGGTGAAAAGTACGGAGAAAAAGTACGTGTAATTGCTTTTGATGATGCGTTTTCTTCAGAGCTTTGTGGTGGTACACATGTGCAGGCGACCGGGCAGATTGGACTCTTTACGGTTGTTGCAGAAGGCGCCATTGCTGCGGGTATCCGCCGAGTGGAAGCGATAACTGGCCAGATGGCCGAACAACATATGCGGGAAAAGCGCGAGGAGCTGCATGCTGTCTATGACCGTCTGGATAACCCCAAAGACAGCCTGAGCGCGCTGGATCAGTTGCTGAAGCAGCAACAGGAGATGAGAAAACAGCTCTTGGCGCTGCAACAGCAACAACTGAGCAACCAGGCAGATGAACTGGTGAGCCAGGCTGAAGGGCTTGATGAGATCAATTATATTGCTACACGTGTCGACATGGATGCCAAGGCAGTAAAAGACCTGGCCTTTCAGCTTAAAGGCCGGGTGGAGAATCTTTTCCTGGTGATTGGACATGTGGCCGGCAACAAGCCCGGTATCACCATCATGATTTCTGAAAGCCTGGTGAACAAAAAAGGGTTTCATGCCGGAAACATGGTCAGGGAGCTTGCCAAATACATCAAAGGTGGGGGTGGCGGTCAGCCATTCTTTGCCACAGCCGGCGGGAAAGACCCCAATGGCCTGGATAAGGCACTTGAAGAAAGCAGAAAACTTGTCACCGGATAGGCCGTGCATACACCAAAGTGCGGCAGCTGACCTGCCATGTGCTGTGTTCCACAGTCCGGCATCCGGCCTTTGTTCGACACGCCCGGTGTTTCAGCCTGTCACTGCCTGCGGCAGGTTACCCGGAACGCACAGTATTTGCATAAATCCGGGTCTTCAGTTTGTGTAAATGGCTTGGAGGGATCCAATATGTCTTTGATAAGCGCCTGGAGTGCTGTGGTGAATTCCGCAAGATGTGCTGCCCCGATAATGCCTTCCGTGCAATCAGGATGTTTAATTGTGTGCAACCCTTTACCCGGCGCCCGCGTGGAAATGATGCCCGGCTGTAACCCAGGCTCGTTTGGGTTTTGTTGATGGTAGAGCCAGGCATAACACAACAGCTGGAAGCTTTTCTCCTTCGATGGTTCTGTGAGCGGCTCATCCCACGTCGCGATCTTCAGCTCAGCTGCCTGCACCGCACCTGTCTTGTAGTCGATGATGCGCACCACCCCTCCTTTCGTGTCGATGCGGTCGGCAACACCTTTAAGGTGTATTTTTTGACCTGCATTTCCGTTCATGCCACCCGGCATTGCAGCCCATAAGCGTTTTTCCATCGCCTTCAGAGAGATGTGTTCGTTTTTTACCGCAGCGGCCCTGAGCTCTTCCTGATCCGCCCTGATCACATGCTCCAGGTAGCGTATGGTGAGGTGATAGAGCAACAGGTTCTTTCCAGCATGCATCACCCCGCCGCTATACTCCTCCCTGAAGCGTTCTTCAGTTGCTTCAACCAGTCGCACGCTTATGGACTCCAGGTCTTCAGGCCGTATGACTTGCCCCTCCAGGGGCCTGTAGAGGTCTTCCAGTACACCGTGGATGATAGTTCCCAGGGTCCTTGCCTCCAGGGTTTCCTCCACTTCCTCGGCCTCTTCCAGACCGGCAACCTTCTCAAAATAAAACTGCAGGGGACAACGGATATAGCGTGCGAGTGCTGATGGTGAGAAGCCTTTCTCTGCCCTGTTCATTAACCTGACCATGACGTCGGGACTTTTTTCTATCTCGATGGTCGCCTCCACTGTGTGCACAGGTGGTGGCAGGAATACAATGTCTTTGGTGATTGTGACATCCGGGTTGCAGGGTGGCAGCTCATGCTCCAATTGGGTGATGTACCGGCTTTTTTCGCTGCTTCCCAGGTCCTGAGTCTGGGTGTTGTAAATCAGGGTAACTGTTTCGGCGCGCTGCAACAGCCGGTAAAAGTGATACGCATAGATGGCATCCTGTTCATGATACAGGCGCAAACCAAAGCTTTTTTTTACCTCATAAGGGATGAGAGAATGACTTGGCTTGGGTTTGGGCAATATGCCTTCATTCATGGATAGGATCATGACATGTTTGAAGTCCAGGCTCCGGGTCTCGAGCATCCCCATCACCTGCAGGCCTTCCAACGGCTCCCCGGTAAACGGCAGGCGGATCTCTGCGGCGCCTTGCCTGATCAGTCGGTAAATGGTCTTGCTGTTAGCCAGAAAAGGAAACTGTTTCATCATCGTATCCATCTGCCTGAACATCCTGGCAAGATGGTAGAGGGATTCAAAATCCGCAAAAAACGGAGTTTTCAGGATGTCCTGTCCTTGTCTGCCAGCCTTTTCCCTGAATAATCGGTCGAAACGTCCGCATAAATCCAGGCAGGCCGGAAATACACGCGATGGCGTTTTGTTCCAGTCTTCTCCAAGGAAAGCAAAAGTCTTTACAAAACCTTCCTCATCGCCGGATAGGGTAGACAGGTCCTGCCACGTGCAGAAGCTCAGATTGGCTTTTTTGATGCCGTTAAGCAGGTCGATGCATTTCTCTTTCCCATTGTCCGGATCCCAATGCAGGGCAGTGATGCTTTGCGAAAAAAAGCGCTGCAGGTCCTTATGATGAAAGGATGCAAGATTTTTGTCTCCTGATTGTGGCAGGGCGTGCAAATGCAGTTTGAACAGGCTGTCGAAGAATGCATACATGTTGGTTCTGGAAAGCGGGTAACCCATGGTCACGTTGATGGCACCCGCGTCTTCCGGCAGCGCGTTCAGCATGGGTATCAGGAGGTTTTCATCGGCAAGCACGACAGCCGTGGATTCATCCACAGCAAGTCTGTCATCCTGTTTCAGCAGGTTGCCTGCAAGCCTCGCCTGGTTGGCTGGCCTGGCAATGCCATAGATGTGGATTTTTTTGGATCCATTGGTAAAATGGCTTTCGGGGCTGTGCTTGCTGGCAAGGTTGAATTTCTTGCGATATTTGCGAATGAAACGGCCGGCTTCATGTTCAGGGTCATCGGTGTAAAATGGATCGGCATCGATGTGGTATTCTGCCTTGCCCGTTTTGATGAGATGGTGAATCAGGGATTCCTCGGCCTGGGTGAGGGCGTTGAAACCGGTAAAGATGACTCGCTCCCAGGGAAGATCTGCTTTTCTGTTACAAATCCGCTCTGCGGCCACCCTGGATGAAAGCCCCTGCCAGGCCATATGTTTCGCCGCAAGGTGCTCCGCCAGTTGGTTATGATAGGACCTGAGCTTTTCCAGGAAAGCCAGGTAGTTTTTTTGAAAAGCGGTAGGCTCACTGCCATCCGGGTTCCAGGTGTCGATATACCGGGCACTGACCAGGTGGTCATAGATCTTATCCCGATCGGCGAGGGCATTGTCGATGTCATCAAAATCGCGAAGTACTGCAGGAGCCCAGGTAAAGAAACTGTCTGCATCCTCTGCATCCTCTTTTTCCAGCTTTTGGTATACCACGAAAAATTCAAGCATCAGCTGAAGCTTGTCGCAGATCGAATAGCCGGTGATGCGGTTGATGAAGTCTTCGATGCTGTACATCTCTGGCGCCCACAACGGCCTGCCGGCTTTGTCAGAGAGGTATTTTCTCATAAACAGGCCAGCACGCCGGTTCGGGGTAACGATGCATAAATCCCCTGTCTGATCCGGATAGGTCTTCAGCACGTGCTCGATGATCTCTTCCAGGAATGCCATGATATGTCGCGTTTAATACTCCGATGGACAGCCCAGGTGCTATCCCTGCAAACCTCAAGCCCTTTAACCCCATAACCCTTCACCTTACCCCCAACCTTCTTCCTGCTTACTGCTTACTGCCTACTTCATACTAACAGCAAACAACCCTCACCTTACCCTCAAACTCCCCCTCAATCTCAATCTTAACCTTAACCTCAACCTCCACCTCAACCTAAATAAATAACCCCTGCGCCTTTGCCAACTTCTCCGGTGTCCCCACGTCCAGCCACCCTTCAGGGTCGTGTTCAAAACAGGTGATATGATGTGTAGCTGCGAGCCGCAGGTATACTTCCCTGATGGGGAATGACCCTGTTTCCGTCATCTTGCGGAAGATCTCCGGGGATATGACCTGTATGCCGCTAAAGGCTCTTTTCAGGAATTTTGCCGGAGGGGTGCTTTTAACCCATATGCGTTGTTTGCGTTTTGTATCTTCCCAGCCTGCCAGGCGCTTATGATCCCATAAAAAATAGCGGGATCCTTGTCTGTTGCTGACGGCCAGGGTTGCCAGTGCCTGCTGCTGGTGATGATGGGCACACAGGGCTTTCAGGTCAATGTCACACAGCACGTCCACGTTATAGACCAGGAAAGGCCGATCGCCATCCAGCATGGAGGCGGCTTTTTTTAGTCCGCCACCGGTGTCCAGCAGCTCGTCTGTTTCATCCGAAACCTGGAAGCGTGCCCCAGGGAAGTGGCGTGTTTCAATAAAATTGCGCAGTTGGGCTGCGTGGTGATGCACGTTCACGATGATGTGTTTTACGCCTGCGGTCATCAGTTTTTCTGCCACATGGAGCAGCATAGGCTTGCCATTCACTTCCACGAGGGCTTTGGGTTTGTTGGTGGTAAAAGGTTGCAGTCGTGTACCCAGGCCAGCGGCGAAGATCATGGCTTTTGCCGGCACGGTGCAAGGATCCTGAGCGTATGCGGGGTGATCAGTTGCCATTTTGGGGCCAGTTGTCTTCTTCAAAATGTTGCACTACCACTTGGATGTCTGGGATGTGGCGGAGTTTTTTTGCGAGTTGTTCGGCGCAGAATACTGAGCGGTGCTGGCCGCCGGTGCAGCCAAAGCACACGGCCAGGCTGGTAAAGCCACGCCGGAGGTAAGTGTGTACCGCCTGGTGGGTCAGTTTCCCGGATGACTCCAGGAAGCTCAGCACCTCTTCTTTTTCCCGGAGATAGGCGATCACCTCATCATCCTTGCCGGTAAGTCCTTTGTAAGCCTCCTCCCGTCCAGGATTGGGCAGTGCCCGGCAGTCGAAGACGAAGCCACCACCATTGCCGCTGTTGTCTTCCGGGATACCTTTCCTGTAAGAAAAGCTGCATATCCTCACCGTCAATCTGTCGTCGGGCGGAGGCAGGATGTCCTGCTCCTGCGCCTTTTGGCCTGGCACAGGACGGATGTTGAGCATCTGTTCCAGAACGGTGGTCAGATGAGGCAGATTGTCGGGCAGCAAGCCCTGCTTCCTGAGCCAATCCAGGTTGTTGTAAGCATATGGCAGGCTTTGCAGAAAGAAGGATTTTTTCTCCACGCCTCCCCTGAAACCGTAGGTGCCAAGTGCCTGCAGGATGCGCATCAACACAAAGGCATAAAAACTTTGTCGGAAATTCTTGAGGTTTTTTACACCCCGGTCCTTCATGGTGACGATGTAATGGTTAAGCAATTCTTCCCGTTGATGAAAAGGGATGTTGGCCTTGGCGTCGAAGAGGAGGGAGGCCAGGTCGTAAGCCAGCGGGCCTTTGCGTCCACCCTGATAATCAATAAAACATAATTTGTTCTCTTTGATCATGATATTCCGCGACTGAAAATCGCGATACATGAAATAATTCGCAGGGGCAGCGGATAATTTTTTGATCAGCCTCTCAAAATCATCCTCCAGCAATTGTTCGTCAAAGGCCAGTCCGCTGGTTTTGAGATAATAATATTTGAAATAATTGAGGTCCCAGCGCATCGACTGTCTGTCGAATGCATGCCGCGGATAGCAGATGGAAAAATCGATGTGCCGGGGAGTATCCAATTGAAAGCGTGTCAGGTGTCTGATGGCTTCCCTGTAAATTGTCATGATCTCTTCACTGAAATCCGTGGCCTGTTCGTCGTGCGGGAGCAAGGAGAACAAGGTGGTATCCCCCAGGTCTGAAAGCAGGTAGGAGGTATTGTCGTCCGACACGGCCAGAATTTCTGGTACAGGCAGACCCGTTTTGTGGAAAGCCTTTGTGAGGCCAAGGAAGGCGAGGTTTTCCCGTTTGTCGGGGTTATGTGCCCCGATGATGCTGTCCGGGCCATCATGCAGCCGGTAATAGGTACGATTGGAGCCGGATAAAGGAATGGCCTGCACGTTGTCCGGCGGATTTCCGCTCCAGGCATGAAAGCATTCAACAACTTGCTGCTTGGGGTTGTTTTCCATGTGATATTGCCTTTGTGCACAAAAATACGTTTAATTGAATGAAAAATCCTATTTTTGTTTTGGTTATGCGCAGGCTTGATGCGCATAACCTGAATTATTCACTTTTAAACAAATCACACCATGGCAAAAGAAGGCGTACAAGATATCCTGAAGCAGGCAATCATTATGGAACACCGGGGAAAGGCACTTTATGAACAAGTTGCTGGTCAAACCGCCAATGAAGATGTACGTAAGATATTTGAAGTGATGGCTGAAGAAGAGCAGACCCATATCGACTTCCTGCAAAAGCAACTGAAACATTACAGCAAGGAGGGAAGCTTTGATAATAATGAGTTGGAAAAGGCTCCTGGCCATAATGCCATCGCCAATACCATTTTGACCGATGAAATGGTCAAGGACATATCCGGATCCGGCTTTGAAGCTGCTGCCATTTCTGCTGCCATTGACATGGAGAACAAGTCGGTGGAGGTCTATGCCAGCAGGGCGAAACAAACCACCGATCCCAATGAGAAAGAGCTTTTTGAATGGCTGGCCAATTGGGAAAAAGGACACCATAAGTTGTTGATTGACCTCAATGAGCAGCTTACGGAAAAGATCTGGTATGACAACAACTTCTGGCCGTTTTAATTCGGTGTAACCTGATTGTTGACAGCATTTTTCAGGCAGCCTGCCATTCTGTGCCATTCAGGGATTGTAAATGTGGATATGTAGTTTTTCGCATGGTCTTCCCGTTTGGCGAATGTGTGGTTGGCTGTATTATTTCATTTAAATCACATGTCCATGAAGGCATCCAAAGTGACAAAGGTTACCACGCACGTGTTGCAGGAGATGAAGCTTCGCAAGGAAAAGATCTCCATGCTTACGGCTTATGATTATTCGATGGCGCGCATTGTGGATGGTGCGGGGATAGACGTGATCCTGGTAGGTGATTCGGCTGCCAATGTGATGGCAGGTTACAAGACGACCCTTCCCATCACCCTGGATGAGATGATCTATCATGCCGGTTCGGTGATGCGCGCGGTAAAGCGGGCACTGGTTGTCGTTGACCTGCCTTTTGGTACCTACCAGGGCAATAGCAGGGAGGCTTTACTGTCGGCCATCCGTATCATGAAAGAGTCTAATGCCAATGCGGTCAAGCTGGAGGGCGGCAAAGAGATCATCGAGTCTGTCGATCGCATTCTTTCTGCCGGTATCCCGGTGATGGGTCACCTTGGCCTTACCCCCCAGTCGATCAACAAGTTTGGTACTTATGTGGTGCGTGCTACCCAGGAAGAGGAGGCCAGCAAGCTTGTGGAAGACGCGCATTTGCTCGCAGAAGCCGGATGCTTTGCGCTTGTGCTTGAAAAGATTCCAGCCGTCCTGGCCGAGAAGGTCACCCGTGAGATCAGCATTCCTACCATTGGGATAGGTGCCGGTAGCCAGGTGGATGGTCAGGTGTTGGTTCTGCACGACATGCTTGGTATCAACCAGGATTTTTCTCCCCGATTCCTGCGCCGCTATCATAACTTGTATGAAGAGATCAACAATGCGGTGGAGTCATACATCAAGGATGTAAAAAACCAGCACTTTCCCAACGAAAAGGAACAGTACTAAGCTTTGGCTCATGGTTTCACATGTAATGGATCTTCCCGGCAGGATATTGTTTGAGGATAACCATCTGCTCATTGTGAACAAGCAACCCTCAGAAATTGTACAGGGGGATAAGACTGGCGATGTTCCCCTGGTGGATGTGGCAAAGGCTTACATCAAGAAACAATATGACAAGCCCGGTGACGTATTTTTAGGTGTTGTCCACCGCATAGACAGGCCTGTAAGCGGTGCCGTAATCTTTGCCCGCACATCCAAGGCCCTCACCAGGATGAATGCCTTGCTGAGGGAAAAGCAGTTGCAGAAATCCTATCTTGCAGTAGTGAGAGAAAAGCCGCCTCAAAAGGCCGGTAAGCTCATACACCATCTTAAAAAGAACGAAAAACAAAACAAATCGTATCTTGTCCCGGCTGGCACAGCCGGTGCCAGGGAAGCCGCGTTGCTTTACCGCCTTGTGTCAAGCAGCGACCGTTATCACCTGCTGGAGGTGGAATTGCTCACAGGCAGGCATCACCAGATCCGGGCGCAACTCGCGGCCCTGGGCTGTCCGATAAAGGGTGATGTAAAGTATGGTTATGACAGGCCCAACAAAGATGCGAGCATCCATCTGCATGCCCGTTCGATAGTCTTCATGCACCCAGTGAAGAAAAAAGAGGTGAAGGTGGTCGCATCATTCCCTTTGGGGGATGCCCTCTGGAAACATTTTTCCACAATTGATGAAATCTAGCGGACGCATTGCCTCTCATGTCGAAGATCCTGATTAATTGTGGAAAAGCAGACCTTTTGACCAATGACAAACAAGATAATCCAAGCATGCCATTACCGTAGCCTGCTGTTTCTGCTTTTATGGCTGATTCTGTTTTCGCATGCTGCCACGGGGCAATACTACATCCGCGGGCAGGATCCTGCCAGCATTGATTGGAAGCAGATTAACACGCCGCATTTCCGGGTGATATTTCCGTCGGATTATGTCGACCAGGCAGCTTATGTGGCAGACATCCTGGAGTATATTTATGAGCCGGTTTCCGCATCACTGGGCCATCGCCCCAGAAGAGTGCCGGTCATCCTGCACAACCAGACAGTAGTTCCCAATGGCTTTGTGAGCTGGGCCCCATCACGCATAGAAATGTTTTCCAATCCACCTCCTGACAATGATCCGCATGGATGGCTCGAGAGACTTGCCATACACGAATTCCGTCATGTGGTACAGGTCGACAAGCTAAATAAGCGCTTTACCGGAATGTTTTCTTCTCTCTTCGGTGAGCATGCCACCGGCCTCGCATTAGGTGTGTTTGTGCCGCAGTGGTTTCTTGAAGGGGATGCCGTAGTTGCAGAGACCGCTTTTACCCATGGCGGACGTGGGCGGTTGCCGAAATTCGAACGCGGGTTGCGTGCACAGGTGCTGGAGAAAGAAATCTATTCCTATGATAAAGCCAGCCTGGGCTCTTTTTCAGACCATGTGCCCAACCACTATGAGTTTGGATACCAATTGACGGCTGCTGCAAGGGCACATTACGGTAAATCCATCTGGGAGGATGTCCTGGCACAGGTCACCCGGCGTCCGCATACTGTCCTGCCCTTCTCTTTTGGGTTAAGAGCGTACGCAGGTGTTTCAGCAAGGGCACATTACGATTCCACTTTTTCTATGCTCCGATCCGCCTGGCAGTATCAGCAGGCACAGCATACCTATACAGCTTTTCAACCGGTTAACAGGGAGAAAGACATCCACACCCATTACCGTCCTGTTGCCTTTCTGGATGACGCCAGCTTACTGGTGCTGAAAAGCGGACTTGCAGATATTCCGAAGATGATCAGGTTATCGGAAGATGGAAGTGAAGAGGTGTTGTTTACCCCTGGTCCGCAGCATTCCCAGATGTTTTCAATGGGTGACTCTTTGCTGGCGTGGACGGAGATCCGGCAGGATCCCCGGTGGGAGCACCGGAGCTGGTCTGAGGTCTATACCTGGCATAAAGGTGAGCAGCGGGTCAGGCGGATTACGGATCGTACCCGTTATTTTGCCGCTGCCGTCTCACCCTGCGACACCCGTATTGCATTGTCGCGGGTAAGTGCAGATAATGCCTATGCCATCAAGGTGATCGATGCGCAAAGCGGCAACGAGCAGTTCCGGATCAGTGACCCGGACAATGCCTTCCTGATGCAGCCCCGGTGGCATCCCGAAAATAACGAACTGGTGGCCATTGCCCAGGATGACGGCGGTAAGCGCATCATATTGGTAAACATTGATGACGAAAGCATAAAAACCCTGTTTGATGCCGGTTATGTTGACATCTCAAGGCCCAGGTTTTTGAATGATGAAACTGTAGTGTTTCATGGCACGTTTTCGGGTATTGACAACATATATGCCCTGGACCTGCGTGAAGAACAAGTGGAAAAGCTTATTTCTGCACGATTTGGGGCCTATGACCTCATATATCATGAGGAAAGGGACCGCTATGCCTGGTCTGATTACACCGCCATGGGATATCAGGCGGCCATGCGGGAGGGGCTACCCCAACAGACAACACCTTTGGCAGATGTGGAGAACCATGCGGTTAATTTTTACCGTGAAATCGCTGTGCAGGAAGATGGACCGGTGATATCATCAATCAATATTCCACGCCATGACCATGAGGTGAGAAATTACAGTAAGCTATTTAATCTTTTTCGCTTTCACAGCTGGGGACCATTTACCGTTGACGTAGACAATCAGGGATTTAGTCCGGGGGTTTCTGTTTTTTCGCAAAATGACCTGAGTACTTCGGTGTTTGCTGCAGGTTATGAATATGACATCCAGGAGCGTCTGGGTAAATACTATATCGATTACAGTTACCAGGGCTGGTATCCCAAGCTGGATATCAGGGCGGAAACAGGACTGCGGCGCTCTTTCTACCTGGAACACACTGGAGCGGAACAATTGACCCCTTTTCTATACAGGGAACGCTCGATGAAAGCAGGTTTGCGCCTGCCGCTGCGTTTCCGCAATGGTGCATTTGTTTATGGAGTTACCCCTGAAGCATCTTTTCGTGTACTTCAGATTCGTCCCGATGATGATTCACCCTATTTCTTTCAGGGTAACGAAGTCTATCCTTTTGAATACCGGTTATTCCTTTATTGGCAAAGGAGAATGGTTCAGCGCGATCTCCGGCCGCGATGGGGCTATCAGCTTGATCTGAAATACAGGCATGCCATGATCGGTAATGGTGACATTGGTGAAGTGATGTCGGGAAGGCTCACCGGATTTTTCCCTGGCTTGTTCAGGCATCATCATCTGCGCCTGTCGGCAGCCATGCAGAAATACCAGCAAGGACAAATTCAGAGAAATACCGTGAACTATCGTTTCCCAAGTCTGATCAACTACCCCAGGGGCTTCACCACCCGGCGTGATGACCGGCTATGGGTCATCTCGGCCGACTATGCCTTTCCGCTTTTATATCCCGATTGGGCCATCCCGTATGCATTTTACATCAAACGTATTCACCTTAATGTCTTCGGCGATTATGCGGAGGCCCAAAGGCCCGTGAGAGGAGACGACGGCGAATGGCGCATCCATGATATCAGCTTGTATTCCATTGGAGCAGACCTCATGGCCAATGTACACCTGCTTGGCATCTTCACTCCTGTGGTGTTGGGGCTTCGAACGGCTTATTTACCCGAAGAAAGCGATGCGGAATTCCGGTTTCTGATATCTGTTGCCCTTTAGCCTGCATTATTCCTTAAAATGCTGCAACCTCCATGCCGAGGAATTGATAAACAGGGGGATGACAGCGGATGCATACAGGTCAGTCCCCCGGTATTCAAAAAGGACTGTCAAAATCCTGGAAAAGCAGGCCTTGCCGGTCTTTTTCAGAAATAATGGGGTCGTTTGTTTCCCAGTCGATGCCCAGGCTGGGATCATTCCACAATATGGTACGTTCGGAGGCTTTGTGGTATGACCTGGTACACTTGTAAACAAACACCGTATCATCTTCGAGTGTCAGGAATCCGTGCGCAAAGCCTTCCGGGATGTAGAGCATCTGGTGGTCTTTTGCGCTGAGGTGGATGGAGAAATGCTGGCCGAAAGTCGGTTCGTTGCGGCGCAGGTCCAGGGCCACATCCAGCACAGCACCGTGTATTACCCGGACCAGCTTGCCCTGGGCATGTGGCGGGAGTTGCACATGAAGGCCACGAATCACGTTCCTTGCGGAGCCAGACTGGTTATCCTGCACATAATCCGCCGGGATGCCGAGGTCCAGAAATTTTTGTCTGTTCCAGGATTCAAAAAAATAGCCCCGGTCATCGGAAAAAACCCCGGGTTGGATGAGGACGAGGCCGTTAAACGGGGTGGTGGTGACATGCATGGGAGTGTATTTTTTTAAAACGTGCTGTGATGAGGTAAAGGGCATGGTCAGCCAGGGATGAAAGCGAGGATGACCATGCCGGATCGGCGATGGTCATCCCGATGCTGTCTGCCTTACATGTGGATCACCTCTCCATAAGCTGCGGCTGCAGCCTCCATAATGGCTTCCGACATGGTGGGGTGGGGGTGAACAGCTTTGATCATCTCGTGTCCGGTAGTCTCCAGCTTCCTGGCCACCACGGCTTCAGCAATCATCTCGGTGACATTGGCTCCGATCATATGTACACCCAGCAACTCTCCGTATTTGGCATCGAAGATCACCTTCACAAATCCATCTTTGGCGCCGGCTGCGCTGGCCTTCCCCGAGGCGGAGAACGGGAATTTCCCGACCTTGAGGTCGTAGCCAGCCTCTTTGGCTGCTTTTTCTGTGTAACCTACAGATGCTACTTCCGGATGAGAATAAGTGCATCCGGGGATGTTATTGTAATCCAGGGGTTCGGGGTTTTCTCCGGCAATCTTTTCCACACAGATGATGCCTTCGGCTGATGCCACATGGGCAAGGGCCGGGCCAGACACTACGTCGCCAATGGCATAAACCCCGGATACGTTGGTGCGGTAAAACTCGTCAACCTTGATCTTTCCTTTTTCGGTTTTGATTCCTGTCTCTTCCAGCCCGATGTCCTCGGTGTTTGGCGTGATGCCCACAGCAGAGAGCACCACATCGGCTTCGATAGTCTCTTCGCCTTTGTTGGTTTTGACTTTCACCTTGCACTTCTTTCCTTTGGTGTCGACTGACTCCACAGAGCTGTTGGTCATCACCTTGATCTTTGCCTTTTTAAAGGTGCG
This sequence comes from Bacteroidales bacterium, assembly GCA_003557765.1. Next base: position 184 of record PWNO01000017.1, on the reverse strand, counting down.
CTCAAGCTGTTTGGAGACCTCTTCGTCTTCCAGGGGAACAATGTTTGGCATATACTCGACCAGGGTGACTTTGGTGCCGATGGCGTTGTAGAAATAGGCAAACTCGGTGCCGATCGCACCGGAACCCACGACGACCATCGACTCGGGCTGTTTGTCGAGTACCATGGCCTCTCGGTAGCCTATG
>PWNO01000233.1 GCA_003557765.1 Bacteroidales bacterium | reverse complement strand
TGAAAATAAATCAGCGGTCCCGCGATAGGGGCCAACAACAGCAGCAAAATCAATATCCTGCGCTGCTGGTTCAACAGGATGTCCCTGATGGCCATGATCAGCAGCGTGGCGGCCAGCAAGAACAGCAGGATTCCAAAAAAACAGTACACATGTGTGGTGTTCATTGTCTAAATGTTTTTGTGAACAGTCATAAAACAACAATTTTCTTGCGCAAGGCAGCGTCTTTTCCCGGGGCTGACCCATGTCGCTATTGCCAGGGATGTAGACGATGACCGGGGTTATCCACCGTTTTCGTTTCGGGTTGTGCTACATGGCCACCAAGGCGCATGCAAGCGCAATGCTGCTCAGGCAATACTTCCACATGATTCCGCACATAAACGCGCATTGGGAATCATCCAGGCAGGCGCTAATGGCAATACCCAGGCACTCTGAAAAACTGATGCCTTCTGACCCATTGTTGCCGCCCGATTTTGTCTCAAAAATAACATGATTTATGACATCCTCAGCTTCTGTGTCCACCTCGGCGGCAAACCAGGCAATTCCTTCGTGGTAGACGGTTACCTCATAAGTGTCCCCCAGACACCTTTTTTCGTGTTCGTAGTAGGTGATAAGTTTATTATTTTCGTCTGCCGCCAGGATAAGCGACAAGTCATCCCCATTTTTTGTTTCGTTTCCATAAGTGATGACAATGCCCTTTCCGTCTAGATTTGTGTATTCAACCACCTCCACCGCATCATAGTTATCTCCAAATTGGAATGCTGTTTTTCCGTGTGGGCTTATTTCGGACAAAAAACTGCCCGCAAGTGCAAGCTCTTGCTTGTCTGCTCCCCTGATCAGCATGATTTCATAGATTACCGCCTCTTCAACAGGTTCAACTTCCGGCATCAGCACCTTGTCGTCCTGACAGGAAGCCAAGGCCAGGAGAACGCCAGTGGCGACCGCAACCAGTTTGCTCAACTTTTTCATGATACTATAGGTTTTTGATTCTTGATTCCTTATTTGTGGGGCCCTCCCACAAATGCTACTCTGTTATTTCATGCCGTTTTTTGCTTTCACATCCCCGGCTTTGGGTGGTTAACCCGCGATAAACCCAGATTTGGACTTGCTCTTATTTACCAATGACCAGTCTTGGCGGAAAAGACGTTTGTGAACACAAAAATAAGACAAAAAAATAAATTAAAACAATAAAACGCCAAAAATAATCTCTAAATGTTTTTTCTTGCGCCTGGGCGGTAAAAGCGGACACATAAAAAAAAGAGGAAGTCTCTGGCTTGTGAGACGCCCTCTTTTTATTCGTATTGCTTATCCGAAAAGCTTTTCAAAAATTCAATTCTCAGAGGCTTTAAAAAACTTATGAGACGGCTTCTTTAGGTTAAAAGGCTTTCATTTGCTGGTATCCGGTTGCGTCCTGAGCGGTTTAGCCTGGAGCTGTAAGGCTGCCGTGCGCTGCTGCCGGAGTGTGTCGTGCCCGGCGGTGTTTGCGGCAACTCCTATGCAAAGCAAGCGGAGCAATTCGCAAGGTGTGCCCTTAGCGGCTGACTTGCATGTGGCTGTTCGCCTGATGCGTTTTGGCCTTGAGAAACTCTGTGTTGAGATCAAAAGGCAGTGGCTCTTCTTCTTCAGGCTGGCTATAGTTTGTGATGTCAAACTGGAAGTAGGCCGGGTTATTTGGCGATTTTTCCATTTCCTGCCTGACTGCAAAAGGAAGCGCTTCTTCAGTGTCTTCCGGCATGGTGGGCTGGACAAGCTCCTTTCCATGGGAAGTGGTGAAGATCAGTGAGGCTGACATGGCTGCATGGGCTGCTCCCATGGTGATGATCAAGGCTGCGGTGATGAGAATGCGTGTTTTCATGGCTTTAATTCTTTTTATGGTTTCTGTTCTTTGTTTGCATTTGCATGTTCGCTTATTTTATATCCATTACTGTGCCAAAGCATCAAACAAGCTGTAATGCAGGGACTTGGGGCCTGTCGCGCCCGCTAATGCCTCGGCCAACCGTGTTCGATTGCGGACACATTTATTCAGAAGCGGACGGATCTTAAACAAATGTTTGTGCCCGACCACTGGATTCTTTTTCCTATCTTTGAAAGTGTAGAACACTTTCCACAAAAAATGTAATCATGTCCACCATCCTGATCATCGATGACGACACGTATGTCTGCAAACAGCTGGACAGCCTCCTGAAGAAGCATGGGTGCCATGTACGCCTGGCTTATACTGCGAATAATGGCATTAAAGAGCTTAAGCGCGGGGGGGTGGAATTTGTGCTTTGCGATTACAGGCTTCCTGATGCGGATGGGATGGAGATCTTCCGGCGCATCAAAAAAAGGGACCCCCATGTGCCGGTGGTCATTATGACGGCCTACGCGGATGTGCGCACGGCCGTACAGATGATCCGTGCCGGGGCGTTTGACTATATTACAAAACCCATCCTTCCTGAGGAGATCATAAAAACCATCAACAAAGGAATTAAAACCAAGGCTGAAGATATGCTCAGCTTTGAACGCCGCTTTATTATGAGTGAAGACCCGGCCATGCAAAACGTGATGAGGCATGTGGACATGGTGGCCCCGACCGATTTGAGTGTACTCATTGAGGGAGAGACGGGCTCGGGCAAGGAGTTCATCGCCAAAGCCATACACTATCGCAGTCCGCGAAAAGAGAAGCCTTTTCTCGCTCTCGACTGCGGGGCACTGCCTGGCGAACTTGCCAACAGCGAGCTTTTCGGGCATGTAAAAGGCGCATTTACGGGCGCCATCCAGGACAAGGCCGGGTGCTTTGAGGAAGCGGATGGGGGGACCCTTTTCCTTGATGAGATTGGCAACCTGACACACGAGAACCAGGTCAGGTTGCTGCGCACCATACAGGAAAAATCAATCAGCCGGCTGGGGGATAACAAAGTGAGGAACGTGGATGTGCGCATCATTTCTGCTACCAATGAAGACCTGATGAAAGATGTGCAAAAGGGCAGATTCCGCGAAGACCTCTACCATCGCATCAATGGCTTTAAGATCCTGTTGCCCCCCTTGCGCCGGCGAAAAAAAGACATTATTTCCTTTGCGGACCGCTTCCGCCAGCAGGCCAATAACGACTTTGGAAAGCAGGTGAAGGGCTTTACGGCGGAGGCACAGGACATCTTTCGCAGGTATTACTGGCCAGGGAATATCCGGGAGCTTGAAAACGTAGTGCATCGTTGTGTGTTGCTTGAGCAGGGGGATTATGTGCGAGGGGATACGCTTCCTGAAGAGATCCTGCAACACGCAGACGAATCCGGCCTTGAACAAACCCTCCGGGGCAAGATGAAACAGCCGTTGTCACTCAAACAAGCCGCAATGATAGCTGAAAAAGAAGCCATCCTCAGCGCCCTGAATGAGTCTGGCTTCAACAAGTCAAAGGCCGCGCAGCTCCTAAAGGTTGACAGGAAGACGCTCTACAACAAAATGCGTGAATATAGCATCAGAATCGATTAATACCGCAAGGTAGCCGTGGCCAACGCTTCTTTTTCAGGCATCTCCTCCCTGTCAAGCAGGTACACCCGGCCTCCCTGCATGAAGGTGGCTTTTGCTGCCCGGTCGAGCAAGCAATGGTTTTCCTTCGTCTTTTCCTCCTGAAGCTGCACACTGTGGCTTTCCTTGTCTACAAGCCCATAAGCGCGGTGGTCTTTTTGTACGAAGAGGGTGTCCACGCGGCCTTCGTCTGCGGCAAAAACGATGTCGGCCAGGATGGAGGTCGCACGATCCTTGCTCGCCAGAAAGTCGTATTGCCTGAGCGTATCGCGGCGATGCTTCATGAAATAATCTTCCAGCAGCGGCCATACCTTCTGGTGCAACTCTTGCATGTGCATCTCGTCAGGGTTGCCAGAAATATGCTTCTTAAAAAGGCGGCTGTAAGAACATGCTTCACGGTAAATCGCAAACACATAGTCCACGCTGGCCACCACGAGTGGCGCGTCATGGCCCTGGAGCAACTCAGCCAGGTTCCTGTCCACCTCGCGAAGGTGTTTGGCCACCTCTTCTTTTTTGAAGTCTTTGCCACGCCCCTGTCCGTGATAAAGGCCCTGATCACCACCGGTCTGGCCCGTCCGGTATTGCAAAGACTTTTGTTCGTAGTCTGCACCCACGGTTTCTTCCATGGTCTGCGGAACCAGGTCATCCACAGGGATCTCAATCACGTGGTCGCGGGTGCCCTCCAGCAGCCGCACCTGGTTAAGGCTGAGCGCCAGGATGAAAAAGCGACCGTCACCATTGAAGACAGGCATCAGCGGAAGCAGGTAAAAGTGGGCGTTGACCTCTGCGTAATCCTTAAAGCGAACAGGAAAGGTAGAATAGGCAAACTTTCCCGGACTTAGAAACACGGCTAAACCGTCGGACATGTGTCGCCATACTTCTGAATCATCAAGAAGCATATCCAACGGTTGCGTAAACTCAAGGACTTTTTGACCCTGCATGCCCCGGTCATGCAATTCGTTTCTGATCTCCTGCACCTGGTTCTTGAAGCGGATCCAGGCTTTTTTGTTTTCACCCACGCGCTCAGTGGGGATATAAATGGAAACACAAGGATGTTGTCTTACCTCAGCAAGTTCATGAAAAATTTTTCTCGTCATTAATGGCATGTCAATATCCGGTTTAACCGATGACTCCTGCGCGGCCTCCAAACACCAAAACAGCAGGGTGTCATCAAAAAGAATTCAACAGCGGGCTTGCAAGATGAAACCACTCCCGGCTGCACGCTGCCTGTTGCGGCAAGCTTGACACGACCGGGAGTGATCGTACACGTTAAATGCCTGGTTGCGGCGGAATATCCTCAATCGTGGGTTCCAACATAATGGCCTGTTCAATAGCCAGCGAGAAATCATACAGGTCCGGGGGGGTGCGTGAGGTGATCAGGTTGTCGTGGATCACCACAGATTCATCCTGAAAGTTCACACCGGCTTCTTCCATTTCTTCCCTGATGCCCCCAAAACCCGTGGCATTCAATCCGTCCATCACGCCAGCAGTGATCAGCACCTGTGGTCCGTGGCAGATGGCCGCCACCGTTTTGCCTGAATCAAAAAAGTCACGGGCAAAATTCACTACCGACTCGTGTTCACGCAAAGCTGATGGTGCTTGCCCTCCAGGGAGGATCAGGGCGTCAAAGTCGTCAACAGCCACTTCATCCACGGTCTTTTCGATCTGAATGGTGAAGTCACTATTGTATGCGGTTACCAATCCTGTCTCAGGCCCGATGACGGTCACAATTGCACCGCGGTTTACCAGGTAGCCAATGGGCATAAAGGCCTCACCATCGTGGAAGCCTTCGCCTGTAAGTACTGCAACATGCACCGGGTCAACCACATCGGCCTCATGATGGACCTCGGGTTGACAGGCGGCAAAAAGGAACAACAATCCCAATACGGGGATCAATTTCATTGTGTGTCTCATAAGCTTAAATATTTAGGGTTTGTACCCTGCAAAAAGGTAAAAATTTGTGCCACAAAGCACCTGTAACAGGCACTGCTGTCGTTTTTGCACTGTTAGTCAGCCTTTTATGGCACAAACGATTGCCTTTCCGGATGAGGAAAGCCCGAAATACCTGTGGCGGCCAGCCACAGGTTGGGGAAATACTGCCACAGCCGCGGGGGCTTCTGCCATTTGCGCGCAGGGGGGGGTTAACCAAAAAGGTGGGTGAAGACCTGGTCGATGCGTGTTACCGGGAGAATGTGGATGTCGTTGTGTTCCGGGACGCTCTTCATGTTGTGTTTTGAGATGAAGACCTGCTCGAAACCAAGTTTGCTGGCCTCTGAGATGCGCTGTCCGATCCGTGTTACCGGCCTGATCTCACCAGTAAGCCCTACCTCTGCAGAAAAGCAGCATTTCTCACTTATGGCGATGTCTTCATTCGAAGAGAGCACGGCACAGATCACCCCCAGGTCAATGGCTGGGTCATCAACTTTAAGTCCTCCGGTGACGTTCAGGAAGACGTCCTTGGCAGCGATGCGGAAGCCGCATCGCTTTTCCAGCACGGCCAGCAACATGTTCATCCTCCGGAGGTCGAAGCCGGTGGCGGAGCGTTGTGGTGTGCCATATGCCGCGGAGCTGACAAGGGCTTGCGTTTCGATCAGCATGGGGCGCATGCCTTCGATGGTGGCAGAGACGGTCACCCCGCTCACGGAGTCTTCGCGCTGCGAAAGCAACAGTTCGGAAGGGTTGCTCACTTCGCGCAGACCTTTTTCGTACATCTCATAAATGCCCAATTCGCTTGTGCTGCCAAAGCGATTTTTGGCGGCCCTCAGGATGCGGTACATGTGGTTATGGTCGCCTTCAAACTGCAGGACGGTGTCTACCATGTGCTCCAGCAGCTTGGGGCCGGCAAGCGCACCCTCCTTGGTAATGTGCCCAATAAGAAAGACCGGGGTTCCAGACTCCTTGGCGTGGCGATGAAATTCAGCGGCACATTCCCGGATCTGGGAGATGCTGCCGGCAGCCGAATCAAGCTGTGGCGAGGTCAGCGTCTGGATGGAGTCGACCACGATGATGTCTGGCTTGAGGGTGTCCACATGGGTGAAGATGCTGCCGGTGTCTGTGGCGGTAAGCACATAACAGGCCGGGTGCTCGTGTCCAAGGCGCCGCGCCCGCATGCTCAGCTGCATTTCGCTTTCTTCGCCGGAGATATACAGCACCTTCTTGTTCTTCATCTGCATGGCCACTTGCAGCATGAGCGTGGACTTGCCGATGCCGGGCTCCCCGCCGATCAGCATCAGGGCGCCGGGCACGATGCCTCCGCCCAGAACCCGGTCAAGTTCCCCGTTGCCCGATGAGCTGCGTGTGACCGTGTCGCTTTTTACCTCGTGGATCAAGGTGGGGCGCGATGTGCCCCTTTGTGATAAAGCGCCCGATAAGGCACGGTTGCCCTTTGCCTCCTTCTGTAACACCTCTTCCACATAAGTGTTCCACTCACCACAAGAGGTGCAACGCCCCATCCACTTAGGCGACTGAGCGCCACAGTTGTTGCAGAAAAATGCAGTCTTTACCCTAGTCATAAAACCTGTCTTTTATGTTGATAAATGATCCTGCCTCATACCAATGCTGTGTTAGCCGGGCCAGGCTCTGGCCTTCTACTCATCTCTGCAAAAAAGAACCTCATGGCAGTTAAGGAGGTATCGGGTGCTCCTTGGTACACAGAAAAAAAACCAGCGAATTAACCGCCACAGCAGCATGGACGCACCACGAAAGCCCCTTTGGCTCCGTCTTTCAACCATCCAGCTGCTGGCAGCCAACAGGAGAGAGCCGGAGAACCGGGGGCGAAAAAAAAGGGAAAACCGCAACAGTGATGTATGTTGGTTTTCCCTCTGCAACCATGAAAACAAGACTGTAAAGATATTAAAAAATGCGGACTTTTTCTGCATTAAAGTTGAAGCATAGCTGGATCGCATCACAGAAGGATGCAAGATCAGCCTGTTGCCGCCTCCTGTATTAGTCGCATCAGTTGCCGCCTGCCATCATCGCATCAGCCAGCATAGATTTCTCCAAGGGCATCCTCGAGTGTGGGATAACGAAAGGTGAAACTGTTTTCCTGTAGTCGTGCCGGGGTGACCCGCTGTCCCCTGGTAAGCACAATGGCACCTTTGCCAAAGACCAGCCGGAGCATGAAGGCCGGAATCGGGAATATCGCCGGGCGATTCAGGCTTTTAGCGAGTGTTTTGGTGAAACGGCTGTTGTCGACGGCTTCCGGTGCACAAACGTTCACCGGACCTTTAAGCTGTTTGTTTATACTTGCAAACCGGATCGCCGCCAGGGCGTCTTCCACATGGACCCAGGGCATCATCTGCCGGCCGTTGCCGATACGTCCACCCAAGCCCAGCTTAAAAGGAGGCGCCATCTGCTTCAGCGCACCTCCGTCCCTTCCCAGCACGACGCCAAAACGCAGCAATACTGACCGGCAGCCAGAAGGAACCATTGACGCGGCCTCTTCCCAGTCGTGGCACACCTTGCCCAGGAAATTGTCGGCCACCGCCTTGCTGCGCTCATCATGGACCCCCGTTTCAGGGTATATTCCCACGGCTGATGCCGAGATCAAGGTGTGCGGCGGGATGGCCATCAGATGCATGGCGTCGGTTAGCTTCCTGGTGGTCAGGATCCTGCTTTCGTAAACGTTGCGCATGTGCTTTTTTGTCCAGCGCTTGATGATCGGAGCTCCTGCCAAATGAATAATCACATCTACGTCGTGTAACAGGTCTGCAAGCACGGCCGCGTCTTTGCGAAAATGCATCCGTGTAAGGGGCATCACATCATGACCCTGCAATTGAAATAAACTGGCGGCCTTGCCGCCCAAAAACCCTGTAGTGCCACTAATTGCAATTTTCATGGGAAAAAAGTCTAAAGGTCAAAAGGTCTAAATGTCTAAAGGTCAAATAGCCCTGAAGCGACAATCGCGCTGCGGATAAAGTCGAAGCCAGTTGCCGGTTTGTCTATGTGAACCTTGTATGTCCACTAAAGATAAACAAAAGAGATGAATTTATGGTTCACTTAATCAGGAATCGGCAATTCTTTGTTACTTTTGTGTTTTGTTGTGTTAGCGCACCCCGTCCATGTTGCTATTTCACATTAAAAGAGCAAAATAAAGTGCCCATGATCTTTGGCCCTTAAGACCTTTACTTTTGGCCATTAAGACCTTTCGACATTATACACCTATGAAAAGATCCAACACCCTGATCCTCAATGTCCTCTTGACCCTCTTGCTGCCCCTGGCGTTGACAGCGCAGCAGGCTGAGGTCTGGACACTGGAAGACTGCGTCATTCACGCCAAAGAGAACAACCTGCGTATACAGCAGCAGCGACTTGGCGTCAACGTGGCCGAAGAAAACCTTCGCCAGAGCCGGGCCAACCGCTACCCGTCTCTAAACGCAAACGCCACCCACAGGTACAACTGGGGGCGGTCGCTTGACCCGATCACCAATGAGTTTATTACCGAACGGGTGCAAACCAACAACTTCAGCATAAGCAGCGGGGTGACCCTATTTAATGGTTTCCGGATACGGAACATGATTGAACAGGATCGCTACAGCCTTGAAGCCAGGCGCTTCGATGTGGATGCCATGGAAAATGACATCTCCCTGGCCGTGGCCTCTGCTTATCTGCAGATTCTTTTTAACAAGGAACTGACGGAGGTGGCTGCCAACCAGCTGGAAATCACCCGGCAACAGGTTGAACGTACTGCCAGGCTGGTAAATGCCGGCACCCTGGCACGGGGCAGCCTGCTTAACATCGAAGCACAGATGGCCTCGGAAGAGCTGCAACTGGTTGATGCCGAAAACCGATTGCGCCTGGCTTATCTGGACCTGATGCAACTCCTTGATTTGCGCGAAGACATCGAATTTGCCATTGAAGTGCCCGACATTGATATCACACCAAGCGAAACGGTCGACTTTTCCCCTTTACAGCTTTATGACACGGCCGTACGGATTCAACCGGACATTCGGTCAGCTGACATGCAGGTGGCCAGCGCTGAAAAAGGCCTGGAAATCGCCAAGGGCGGAAGGCACCCATCCCTGTCCCTTAGCGGCAGCGTGGGCACCGGTTATTCTGAGGCACGCCTGGAGATCGCCGAGATGATCGAAACCGACCCACAGCAGATCGGAAAGACGGCATCCGGCGAAGCGGTGTTTGCACCTGCCTTCGACTATAAGACCCAGGTGATTCCCTTCATGGACCAGATTGATGAAAACCTCAACCGCAGCATCGGGCTGAACCTGCAAATCCCTATTTTCAATAATTTCCAGGTGCGCAGCAACATCAGCCAGACGAAAATATCACTGGAAAATGCGCGCCTGCAAAGGCAGATCGTGCGTGACGAGCTATATAAAACCATTGAACAGGCGCACCAGGATGCGCATGCCGCCCTCCAACGCTACAAGGCGAGCGAAAAAAACGTGGAGGCCCTTGAAGAGTCCTTCCGGTATACCGAACAGCGCTTCAATGTGGGCATGGTCAACACCCTGGAGTACAATGATGCGAAAAACCGGCTCACCACAGCCCAGTCAGAGCTGCTGCAAGCCAAGTATGAATACGTGTTCAGGGTGCAAATTCTGGACTTCTACATAGGAAACCCCATTACTTTACGTGATTAACAAGACACATCCCAGCATAACATGAAAAAACGAAAATGGCTTAAAATTTCACTGATCATTATTGGCGTGCTGGTCTTCATCAGCATCATTGGTCGCTGCGGTGGCGACCAGGGAAGCTATCGGGTCAGCGTGGAGGCCGCCGAACGCCGCGAAATTGTCGAAATTGTGACCACCAATGGACGGGTGCGGCCCGTCACGGAAGTGAAGATGGCCCCCGATGTCTCCGGAGAGATTATTGAACTGCACGTGGAAGAAGGCGAATACGTGGAGCGGGGACAGCTGCTGGCACGGATAAATCCAGACATCTATGAATCTATGCTGGACCGGGCAGAAGCCAGCCTCAACCAAGCCCGGGCCAACCTGGCTAATTCGCGTGCCCGGGTGCTGCAAAGCGAAGCCCAGTATGTCAACGCCAGATCCAACTACCTGCGAAACAAGCAGCTCTTCGACGAAAATGCCATATCCGAATCAGAATATGACAGCGCCTATTCCCAATACCGGGTGGCCGAAGCCGATGTAGAGGCCAGCAAGCAGAGCGAGGAAGCTGCCCGCTATCAGATGATGAGCGCCGAGGCCGGGGTTCGCGAAGCCCGCGACAACCTCAGCAAAACCAACCTTTTTGCTCCTATGAACGGCACGGTGTCGCGTCTCGACGCGGAGGTCGGTGAACGGGTTGTGGGCACCCAACAATATGCCGGCACGGAGATCATCCGCATTGCCAACCTCAACGAGATGGAGGTGAAGGTGAATGTGAATGAGAATGACATCATCCGTGTGAACGAAGGTGACACCGCATTTATCCAGGTGGATGCCTATTTTGGAGAAGAGTTTCAGGGCGTGGTCACCTCCATTGCCAACTCGGCAGATGCCGCCAGGTTGTCTGACGACCAGGTGACTAATTTCGAGGTTCGCATTCGCATACTGCCCGACTCCTATATGCACCTGCAGCGTGCAGACCGGCCGCACCTTTCGCCTTTCCGCCCCGGAATGTCTGCCACAGTTGACATTCAGACAGAACGGGCTACCGATGTGTTGTCTTTGCCTATCCAGGCGGTCACAACACGTGAAGGAGCGGCTCAGGACGAAGATGGTGATGCGGACGGACCAAGCATGACCCGGCAGCGGGAAGTGGTCTTCCTCTATGAGGATGGGAGGGTGCGCCAGAAAAGAGTACGCTCAGGAATTCAGGACACCCGGCATATCGAGATCAGGGAAGGCCTGGAAGATGGTCAACTGGTGGTCACCGGGCCCTACCGTTTGATTTCGAGAGAGTTGCGAGACGGGCTTGAGGTAGAGCGTGTAGACCGACAGGACTTGTTTCAATAAACGCAGGTAGCTCATGGCCAGGATACTGCTGATTGAAACCACTACAAAAGCCTGCTCTGCAGGCATCGCAGATCGTGGTGAGGTGATCGCCCTGCGTGAGAATGTAAGCAACGACTATTCGCATTCGGCATTATTAACAGTCTTTATTGAAGAAATATTAAAGGAGACCGGAATGAGGGCCGGCGACCTGGATGCTGTAGCGGTGAGCCAGGGGCCAGGGTCTTATACCGGTCTTCGTATTGGCGTATCGGTAGCCAAAGGCATCTGTTTTGGACAGGATATCCCCCTTTTGGCCGTCGATACGATGAAGGCGCTGGCTGTTACTGGAATCACGCAGCTTTCCAACACCCCTGACGTGATTCCCCCGGCATCCGGAAAAACCCTGTTTTGTCCGATGATTGACGCACGCCGCATGGAGGTCTATTATGCCCTTTTCGACAGGGACTTGCATCCGGTGAGAGAAACCCGGGCTGAGGTGATGGACGAAAAGAGCCTGCATGAAGAAAGCCTCCGTGATGCGAAGATCTTTTATTTCGGGGATGGCGCCGCAAAATGTCGCGACGTATTGATTGCCCCGAATCTGCATTATTTAGATGGCGTGCACCCCGGCGTTCGCGGGATGGCGCGGGAAGCAGAAAAGCGCTTTTCTGCACAGCAGGTTGAAGACCTGGCCTATTTCGAACCGTTTTACCTTAAAAACTTTGTGGCGGGCAAACCCCGGGTTAAGGGGCTCTATTCATAATTCCTTACCTTTGCAAAAAGCCGGAAACCTATGTGGTCTGGAATTCCCTCCTTCTTGCGTAACAGATACGTGATTGCCCTCCTTGTGGTGCTGGTATGGCTGCTGTTTTTCGACAACTACAGCCTCATTCAGCACTGGCGGCAGCAGCGGGAGATCCGTGACCTTCGTCGGCAAAAGGAGTTTTACCTTGAAGAGATCCGCCGCGACAGCCTCGCCATCGACCGGCTGAAGAACGACCCCGACGCCCTCGAACGCTATGCCCGCGAAAAATACCTGATGAAAAAAGAAGGTGAAGATGTCTACATCATCACGGAAGAACCTTGACCCTGTGATCACCTGTTTGTGTTTTCGCAAATTCCAGGGTGCACGACACTTGTGCTTTTTTTACCAGGACAGCTATTGGCGTTCAAATAGCCAATGGCCAATAGCCCAAAGCCTTCTTAGTCTCAGCGCCCAGTGACAACAATTACCTTTCTGCTTGCCAGTTCTTTGGCATGGACGTTTCATGCTTTTTATTCAGGCTGGATGATGCCGCGCCCGTGTAGGTTCCTGGCTCCGGCGGGTTGATACGGGAGGGGGGTGTCTTCAGCCTCTTTGCCGGGTGCAGATCGCTACAAGGGGTCCACGTGAAACACCACCTTGATGGCTTTCCATTTGCTTTCTTCCTGAAAGCCATCTGCGAGTTCACGGATTTTTGTTTTTTGGGAAGCCAACGAGGGACTGCGGTGGAGCTTGATCAGCGTATTCTTGATGTACTGGTTGCGCACCCGGGACACCAAGGGATACTCCGGTCCAAGGACCTTTCCGGCAAAGGCCTTGTTGAAACGTGCGGTGAGCTCCCTGGCCGCATCGTCCAGGTAGTCTTCGCGGGTATGCATAAGGCTGATCTTGATGAGACGGGTGTAAGGGGGGTAGTCAAACTCCTTCCGCTCAGCGATCTGCTGCCGGTACATGCCGGCATAGTCGTTTTCCTGCACTTGTTTGATGATGGGATGGCCAGGGTTGTGCGTCTGGATGATGACCTTGCCCCGTTTCTTATGCCTTCCTGCACGGCCACTCACCTGGGCCATCAGCTGAAAAGCCCTTTCGTGGGATCGAAAATCCGGGAAGTTAAGCATGTTATCGGCGTTCAGGATGCCAACTACCCCCACATTCTTGAAGTCCAGTCCCTTGCTAACCATCTGTGTGCCTACCAGGATGTCGGTACGGCCCGCCTCAAAGTCTTCTATGATCCGGCGATAGGCATGTTTGGACCGTGTGGTGTCGAGGTCCATCCTGGCGATAGTGGATTCAGGAAAGAACAGGGGCAGCTCCTCTTCGATCTTTTCTGTGCCAAAGCCGATCATTTTAATGGCAGGTGAAGTGCACAACGGGCAGGTGGCCGGAGGGGCTGTGGTATGTCCGCAATAGTGGCACTTGAGCCTGTTGATCTTTTTGTGATACACCAGCGTGACATCGCACTGGTGGCACTCCGGAAGCCACTGGCACACATTGCATTCCAGCCGCGGTGAAAACCCGCGCCGGTTTTGAAACAGGATCACCTGTTCGCCTTCCTGCAGCGCCTCTTCCATGCTTTTGAACAACAGGTGTGAAAAATGGGACTTCATCGCCTTGCCTCGCTTGTCGTGTCGCAAGTTGACGACATGAACTTCGGGCATCATGATGTCACCATGCCTCTTATCGATCCTGGCATATCCGAATTTGCCGCTTTGGGCGCTGGAGAACACCTCCAGCGAAGGGGTGGCAGACCCCAGCAAGACGCTGGCACCGTGCATCGAGGCCAGGTAAATGGCCGCATCACGCGCGTGATAACGGGGGGCAGGGTCGTGCTGTTTATACCCCGTCTCGTGTTCTTCATCCACGATGATCAATCCTAGCTTGCTGAACGGTAAAAACACCGCGGAACGAGGCCCCAGGACGAGATCATAACGAATGTGTTCGCCGCCACTTTGGATGCCTCCCTGCAAGAGATTGTTCCAGACCTCTATGCGCTCCATGGGGTTGAACCGGGAGTGGTAGATGCCGGCACGGGCACCGAACTGGTGCTGCAGCTTGCGGATGATCTGAGTGGTCAGGGCAATCTCAGGAAGCAGGTAAAGCACCTGTTCGCCCCGCGCCAGGGTTTCCCGTATCAGCTTGATGTAAAGTGCTGTTTTCCCACTTGAGGTAACCCCGTGCAACAGCACCACCTGCTTATCCTGAAAGCCCTGCTTTATATCAGCAAGGGCTTTCTCCTGGTGTGTGTTCAGGGTGACGTCCTTGTCCTGCGCATGCAGGTGGTCAAAATAACTGAGCTCCTTTTCGGTGATGTCGAAAACCCCTTTTTTGACCAGCGCCTGCAGGGCGGCATGTCCACCCTTTACCTTGCTGGTGAGGGCTTGCTGGTTGACTTCTGGCCGTTGTGCAAGATTTTTAGCCTGGCTGATGTAACGCATCAACACCTCAAGCTGTCGCGGGGCCTTTTGCTCCGCGTTATCGAAGAGCGCTTTTATTTTAGGCTCGCTTGCCCAGGCTTTAGTCATGCGGGCGTGTTTTACCAGCCGCGGGCGCCAGGGATTTTCCAGCTCTTCTTTGGTGATGATCAGCCCTTTTTCCATCATCGCTTTGATGAGGGGGAGCACCTTGGGCAATGAAGCTGTTTTGGCGGCTTCCGAAAGGGAGATCTGCCCCTTTTGGGCGAGAGCTTCCATCAGGGCCTGCTCCTTTTCGTTGAGGGAGTGTAACGCTGGACTTGCCGCCGGATTGAGGGTGATGCGTGTTTCTCCGGCCAGTTTCATCGCAGGAGGCAATGCAGCAGACATCACATCCCCGGCCGCACACATATAGTATTCTGCAACCCAATCCCAAAAGGCAAACTGTTGCTCCGTGACGACCGGTGCATCATCGAGCAGGTGGTGGATGTATTTGGTGCGGACAGATCCCGGCGGGTCTTCGTGTACCCGGCGGACGAGGGCAGCATACACCTTGTTACGCCCAAAAGGCACAACAGCCCGCTGGCCTGGCCGGATCCTGTCATTCAGGTCAAAGGGCACGCGATAGGTAAAGCAGCCCTTCAGCGGCAAAGGCAGCAGAACATCCGCATATCGTGTACGGCGTGTTGACACAAAAAACCCGCTTTTATGGTGAGTGAATGCAAGAATGCCGCCAACGGGGGAGGCATCCGCCTGTCATTGATCTGTGTCCGGGTTCAGGGGCTGCGAATCAGGCGTTCTCCCAGGTGGGTGAAAAGCCGTTTGGGAGCGCCGGAAAGGGTGGCAGTGTTGTTAGTCGCCCATGCAGATGCCCACACCCCGGGCCGACTTGATCAGATCAGAATCGGGGTTCACGAAATTATATTGGCTGATGGCTTCGCTGAATGGTACGCTGACGATATCAGGGTGTCGATAGGCAACCATTTTTCCAAACTCTTCCCGGAGGACCATCTCGAAAGCTTCAACGCCAAACTGGGTGGCCAGGATCCTGTCGTACGCAATGGGGGTGCCCCCACGCTGGAGGTGACCTAAAACGGTTTCTCGCATATCGGTCTCGAGGCCGGCGTTCTTCAGCTCCGCGATGAGCTTGGAAGCTACGCCGCCAAGGCGCACCTTATGGTAGCCGACCTCCTCACTCTCCTGGTAGTGGAGTTCGCCATCCTTGGGCTTGGCGCCCTCTGCAATCACAATGATAGCATATCCGCGACCCCGGTTAAAGCGTGAATAGACCTTTTCCTTTACCGCTTCGAGGTCATACGGGATCTCGGGGATCAGGCATACGTCGGCACCGCCAGCCACGGCAGAATGCAGGGCGATCCAGCCGGCATAACGGCCCATGACCTCCAGTACGAACACCCTGTTGTGACTGGCCGCGGTGGTCACCAGCTTGTCTACTGCCGTCGTGGCCTCCTGTACGGCCGTCTGGAACCCGAAGGTAAAATCCGTGGCCGACAGGTCATTGTCAATGGTTTTCGGCACCCCGATGATGTTGCAGCCTTTTTCAAACAGTTTCTGAGAGATTTGCTGCGAGCCATCACCACCAATGTTGATCACGGCGTCCACGCCAAGATACTGCAACCGGCGCATCATTTCGTCTGAGCGATCTGCTGACCCCCAGGACCCATCCTTGTTTTTGATGGGCCAGGCGAAAGGGCCACCTTTGTTGGTGGTACCAATAATCGTACCTCCGCGTATATGCACACCGGCGACCTCTTTTTCGTCGAGGATGACTATTTCATTGGGTTCGTTCAACACCCCGTCGAAAGCATTGATACTGCCTACGACTTCCCAGTCACGCTCCTGAGAGGCGCGCATCACAACGGCGCGTATCACGGCGTTCAGTCCGGGGCAATCACCACCGCCGGTGGCGATTAACACTCTTTTTCTCATTGAATCCTTCATATCAAAAAACGTCTAAATGTCAAATTGTTCGCTATTGGCTTTTAACAAGAAAGCAAACGGGTTGTTTTAAAGCCCCGGACGCTTCTTGCCAATAGCTTAAAACAAAAAGCCTTTATCCTGCTCGATTATAGGGCACAATGCCCCGCCAAAGGCGACACAAAAGCATCAGCCAAGATTAAGCCCCGCAAGGGTTTCTTTATCACAGCCGGCTTGGCTACCGCAACGTCAGGGCTGTTTCGCCAAGGCGATAATCTTCAGTAAACAGGGCAATGGAGTAGGTGCCAGGCTCAAATTCGGCTATGCGGTCCCAGGTAAGGCATTGCCTCTTTGCCTGGTTTTTATACGTAAACGGCTCTTTTACAGAAAACTGCAAGGTGTCCCCATGGTGAATAAACGCATGCGACATGCCGTCACTGAGCCTTAAGATGTTGCCAGAGGGGTCCGCAATACGCATGTAAGCATTGTATTCTCCTGCTGGGGTAATGGGATTCTCTCCAATCACAAAACAAACGCGCAACCGTTCAACCCTGCTGGCCCGGTCTGTCTCTGTCTCCCGGTCCCTGCCACGGATGCGGAATGGGGTTGTTTCGATCTCGTAGGCGCGCAAACCGGAAGCCATTTCCACCTGGGACTCCAGCTGCTGCTTGTCTTCAGCCAGCTCGGCAGTGCGGCGTTGAACATGTTGTATCTCCTCGCGCATCTGCACGTTCTCTTCCCGGAGCACCTTGTTTTCCGCATACAAACTATCCATCTCCTGCACATATTGTTGAGTGATCTCCTGTAGCTGTGAAAGCTGTCTGCGGATACGATAATAGTCTGCCTGGCGGGCAATCAGGTCCTGTATTTCATCTGCATTGGCCTGGATGATGCTGTCTTGTTCTGTAAGAATGCTGTCATACTCCATCCTGGTAGCGTGATAATCATCAAGAATGGAGTCCAGCTCCAGCTGAAGGCCGTAATTGCGTTCCACCATAACTTCACGCTCGTAGCGAACTTCCTGCAAAGAACGGTGTGTGGTAAACCACAGCACCCCAAAAATGATCACCAGAACTCCGAGGACCCAAACAGCCGTGCGGATGATCTTCTCATTCTTTTGTTTTTTTTCAGTGCCCTGCTGGCCCTGAACCTGATTATTGTCCATATGATAAAAATTAAAGGTGAATACATTGATCAAAACCACTCAGAACCCCTGTGTTCTGGTATCGTGCCGGCAAATACACCGTGAGCTTTGCCTCTTGCCCTGATGAGTTGCCGGCACCTGTTTTTTTGCAAAATTAAGACAAAAAAATGCTTTTTATTGTTAAATTTGCAAAAATATCGGCTTATGCTGGTTGTGGCCCGGCTTTTGATGCCAGGCCATAAAAAGCCATGCAAATTTATACAAAATTCACGGATTCTTTTTTCTTTTTTCCATGGGCTATCGCGAGATGCTACATGCTTTTTTTTCGCTGATCTATCCGCAGACCTGTTGTGCCTGCAAGGGCTTGCTTGTCGGTGGCGAAAAGCATCTTTGTGGTTTCTGTCGGGTGGCCATGCCGCGAACAGGCTTTTACATGAAAAAAGAGAACCCTATGGTCAAAAGGTTCTGGGGGCGTGTGCAGCTGGAAACCGGCACAGCATTGTATTACTTCCAAAAAGGTGGCCTGGTGCAGCATGCCATACACCAGTTTAAATACCGTGGAAATCTCAGACTTGGCACTTACCTTGGTGGCCTGCTTGGCTTATCACTGAAAAAATCGTCACATTACAATGAGCTCCAAATGATTATCCCCGTACCCCTTCATCCGGCAAAAGCACGTGCCCGTGGATTTAATCAGAGCGAAATTCTTTGCAGGGGACTTTCTGAAGTGCTGCAGATCCCCTGCCGCACCGATCTCCTCGTGCGGATGGAGGAAACCGCAACACAGACTAAAAAGGACCGCTTCCGCCGCTGGGAGAACGTGTCCAGGGTATTCCGGGTGACAGACGAAGAAGCACTGGCAAACCAGCATGTGCTGCTTGTTGATGATGTGATAACCACCGGTGCCACCCTGGAGGCTTGCGCCCAAACCCTGCTGGAAGTGCCAGGCGTAAAAGTTTGGGTTGCCACGCTGGCCATTACGGAATAATTTCTTCTCTCAGGCAATGCCAGGCTTTACCAGCAAAATGCTGCGTCATTGCCAGGAAAGCTTGTGCAGGGGCTTACGGATTGATAACCAATCACACATAATTGTGTAAATTCGTGAGCAATGTGGCGCCCTCAATGTTGTCCGTATGTTGTTTGACGGGATACCCAGATTAAAAGGGCTGAGCCTTGAGATTGAAGGGTGGCATGATTTCATGTGTGTATAATTTGATTAAACAGGTCACATGAACCGAGCATTTTGCGAGCTGGGGAAGCCAAACCTCCATTAGACAATGACAGACGCAGCACGTATAAACTGAAGAACCAATAACTGAAAAACATAACCCATGAAAACCCACGTCCAACAACCAGTAATCCGCGACTTCGTTAAGGATGATTACCTGCAGCTTAAGGAGGTTTGGGAAGCCACCGGCCTGGGTGGCACAGCGCGGGGTGACGACTTTCAGACAATCCAGCGCAGTGTGGAGCTTGGCGGGAAAATGCTGGTGGCCTGCACATCTGAAGGCCGGGTGGTCGGAACCAGCTGGATAACTTACGACGGAAGGCGCATGCACCTGCATCACTTAGGAGTGCTGCCTGAATACCAGCGTCAGGGCATTGGCCTGTTGCTCAGCGAAAAATCAATCCACTATGCATACGAGCGAAACACACAGATCAAACTGGAGGTGCATCAAACCAATAAAGGAGCCATTGCCCTGTACCGAAAACTGGGTTTTACTTATCTCGGCGATTATGATGTCTATATCATGCGTTCGACCCAGCAAAAGATTCAAGCAGGAGAGCAAAGCCCGATGCCTTAAAGCCCAGGCTGAAACGACTGAAAAAAGATGCAAGCTGCACGTTTGACAGGGCCAGTTATAGTCCGGAGTCATGTTAAGACCATTTTAGCGAGCTCAAGTCTTGATCTTTTTCCTCATCTCTGAAAAATAAAATCCAGATATGGCCGGCGAATGCTGTGCGCGGCTTTTCAGTTTAAACGCGTAAGACATGCAAATTATACTGGATTTGTCGGCAAACTGAATTGCTTCGGCAAAAAAAACAACCCCCCGGAATAAAACAAAAAATTTAACACAACGCCATACGTAAAAAAGCGTAGTTTTACCACCCATATGTAGGATATAAAATGTTCCGCTCCATTGACCGGATCATCCATCAGGTCTTGTTTATATTATTATTGCTTTTATGTATTTCATTTTAATGTGTTTTGCCATAATGCCTCTGGCAGAATCCCCTTGTGTTGGTCCATATGCTTATAATCCGGACATTAATCAAGGCCGGACAACCAGTATCGTGCAAGAAGACAGCATTCCTGCCGTTGAAGCGATCAGGCGCCTGCAGGAACAGCATCAGCTGTTAATTTTTTATCAGTCACACTGGATGGAGGACATCCTGCTTCCCCCTGAAGTGCAGGAAAAAACACTTGAACAGACCCTTACAATGATTGCCAACACCGGGGATCTGGCCTGGGTGTATATGGGAGATCACATCGCATTTCTTCCGGCCGGCCGGGCTGCTGATGAGCGTGTGGCCAGAGAAGTGGATGACCTGCTGATCGTTGGCTCGCGAGAAGAATATGGTCGCCAGTCAACAGCCATCCTTTCGGGAAAAGTGAATTGCGGCACCACCAGAGAACCTTTGATCGGCGCCGTAATTTATGACCCTGCGAGTGAGGCAGGCGTTTCCACCGACCTGGAAGGAAGATTCGAAATGGAGCTTCCCACCGGTGAACTGAGACTCCGGATTTCTTTCGTGGGCTACGAGTCTGGCAGACAGGAAATCCAACTCTACAGCGATGGCAGCGTAACCTTTGAACTCTTTGAAAGTCGCGTTCAGCTTGATGAGGTTACGGTAACCGCCCGAAGTGCCCGTGAAAACATCCAGCAAACACAAATGAGTGTGATCAGCATGGATAGTCGGGCCATTGAAGGGCTGCAGGGCACTTTTGGCGAAAGGGATATTGTCAGGAGCATCACCTTGATGCCAGGAGTACAATCTGTGGGAGAGTTTGGCACCGGCTTTAATGTCAGGGGAGGAGATGCAGATCAAAACCTGATCCTCATAGAAAATGTGCCCTTGTTTAACACATCACACCTGCTGGGCCTTATTTCGGTGATCAATGCGGACCTGATTTCAGAAGTTACCCTGATCAAAGCCGGCATCCCAGCCCGTTACGGAGAAAGGGCCTCCTCTGTGATGGATATCAGACTGAAAAACAGCCTGGACACAGATGGCACCAATGTACATGGTGGTATTGGGCTGCTGAATAGTCGTCTGCTGCTGGAAAGCCCCATCATAGAAGACAGGGTAAGTCTTTATGTAGGGGGAAGGACATCCTATTCCGATTTTCTGCTTGACTACACCAATGACGAAGACCTGATGAACAGCACAGCGCGCTTTCATGATGTAACCGGCACGCTGAATATCGCCCTGAATCAAAATAACCGACTGACACTTTTTGGGTACCACAGCTTTGACCGTTTCGGGTTTGGGAAAGAAACCACCCATGAATACAACAACCTCCTTGCTTCTGTCAGGCTGAACACTTCATTCAGCAGCAGCCTGTCTTCTATGCTTACCGTGGGAATGAGTGACTACCGGTACAGAATTGTGGAAGAAAGTGACCTGCAGGCTCACATGGACTACAGAATGAATTCAGGGATCAACTATCAGACCGGCAAATATATTTTATCCTATATGCCAGGCAGCAGACACCACTTTGAGGCCGGCGTACAGGCCATAAGGTACGAAATTGAGCCGGGAGAACTATTCCCATTGGGGGAGACCTCCCGGATCAATTCTGCATTGATGGAGCAGGAGAGGGGACTGGAAGTTTCCGTATTCATCAGTGACGATTTCCGGATTGCCGATCATGTAAGTCTGGAACTGGGTGCCCGATACACCCATTATTACCAGTACGGCCCGGGAACGGTATACACATACGCTGAAGACGCCCCGAAACGTGTGGAAAATATTACCGATAGCCTTCACTACGGCAGCGGTGATATCATATCGGACTATGGCGGATTTGAACCTCGCATCGGGTTCAGATACAGCATGCGCGAAAACAGCTCCTGGAAACTGAGCTACAACAGGAATTATCAGTATATCAACCTGATATCCAACACATCGATTATGGCACCCGCAGACATCTGGAAGCTTAGCGACCCCCATATTCCCCCATTGAAAAGTGATCAGTTCGCCCTCGGGTATTTTCATAATTTTTTTGATAACACCCTGGAAACTTCGTTGGAGGTCTATTACAAAAACCTCGATGACATCATTGAATACCGAAGCGGTGCCGAGGTGGTCATGAATCCATATCTTGAAACCGATATACTTCGGACCGAAGGATACAGTTACGGAGCCGAGTTATACGTCCGTAAAAACAGCGGTGCCCTCACAGGCTGGACAAGCTACACCTATTCCTCCTCTCAACGCAGGACGCAGCATGACGCCAGGGAGGACCAGATTAACCGGAACAGCTGGTTTCCTTCCAATTACGACCGGCCGCATAATCTGGTGGTGAACGCCTCTTATGAAATGACCAGGAGACTCAGGTTCTCAGCCACCTTTTCTTACAGTACCGGACGGCCTGTAACCCTCCCTGAATACATTTTCTGGCACGGAAGTGATATCATGGTCCATTTCTCAGACCGAAACAAGTATCGCCTTCCCGACTTTCACCGGCTTGATGTTTCAATGCATATCGGGAAGAACCTTAAGATCGAAGGGCGGGGTGGAAGCTGGACCTTTTCCGTGATGAACCTTTACGGGAGGAAAAACCCTTACTCCGTCTTCTATCAGAGAACTCACGGACAACTGGACCCGATTGATTCTTTTAATCTTTATCAAGTATATATTCTTGGCAGACCACTGCCTACGATAACCTATAATTTTACTTTCTGATTGCCAGACGAGGCAAAATAACACACATTGAATGAAATCATATCCCAACATCAGACACCTAATACCGGTTCTCCTACTCACCCTGACTCTGGGGTCAGGCTGCCAGGATATTTACGAACCGGACCTCAGGGCTGATCAGCAGCACCTCGTTGTGGAAGGCCTGATCACCAATGGCTCCGGCCCCCATACCATCCGACTGAGTTATACGGGGGTTTATGGAGAAGGCAGACACAGAAGGCCCGTCAGAGACGCAACCGTTACCATTACCGATTCGGGAGGGACGGTAACCAACCTGTGGGATATCGGTACAGGAGATTACCATACGCCGGTCAGCTTTTCAGCCCGTGTGGGTGAAAGTTACGTGCTGCATATCGTAACAGCTGACGGCGAAGAATTCCGCTCTTCACCGCAGGAAGTTCCCCTTGCGGTGGGCTTAAGCAAAGTGGAGGCAGTTACAGGAAGTGATTTCCAGTATTTTGAGTCCGGTGTTTCTGACCGCCTTTACCAAAGGGAGTTCGCCGGCAAACATCTGTACATTGAAACCAACCACCAGGAAAATGAACCGGTGCGCTTCCGCTTCAGGACAAATCTGCTGCTGCAATATACCAGCTCTGTAGATTTGGGTTCCGCCCCCCCGCTTATTGAATACTGCTGGCAATACAGAGAAATTACCAACCTGGTAAGGCGGGATGTGTCCCGCCCAGAATCTAACAGGATCCAGACTGCATTTATCCCACGCCATGCTGAGTATATGCAGTTTTATAACTTTCCCGTGCGTCAATATGCAAGCCCAAGGGTTGTGATCATGGATATTTATTCCCTGAATGAAGAAAGCCACCACTTTTATCAGAAAAAATATGAGCAGCTGAGTAATGAAGGGCATATTTTTGATCCGATTGCCGCCCAACTGCCAAGCAATATTGAATGCATCAGCAACCCCGAGCTTCAGGCTATCGGCTTGTTTGAAGCCTCATTCCTTACCAGGCTAGGGTTTCGCATTATCATGAATTACGGTGAAAACGTTGCAGAAATCATTACCTGGGAAGAGTTAGAGGATATTCCCAGGCAGGGTTGTCTGCAAGAAGAAAAGCCCCCGTTCTGGATTGGGGGATAAGACCATATACAACAATCAGCAAACTACAGTCAATGTGCCATAAACTTTTTCATATTTCCTGCTTTTGCCTTTGGTTAGCAATTGCCCCTGTCAGCGTGCAGGGACAGGTCATCCCGGAAAACCCCTGCTTACAGGAAAAATTGTATATACACACCGACCGGGACCTGCTGATAGCCGGTGAGCAGTTGTTGTTCAGCCTCTACCTGTTTAATGGCAATGAGGGAGACAAAAGCAGCTATGCATACCTTGTATTGCGCAATGAACGCGAGGTTGTTGATCATCAGCGGTTACAACTCGCCAACGGCAGGGCACAGGGAGGATTTTACCTGGAAGACACCCTGTCAACAGGGTATTATGAGCTGTTGGGGTTTACCAATTGGATGCGTAATCAGGAGCCCTCAACCATATTCCGGAAGCACGTTTTTATCGCCAACCGTTTTGACCAGGCGCTGGACTTACCATATCATGAGGAAGAACCGCCACAGGCATTCCCAGCCGGACAAGCACAAAACCCTGTAGACATACAATTGCCGTCTTTAACCCTGACAGCCAGTGACAGCATCATCGGTCAGCGGACAAAAGGATCGATTCAGATTCAAAACACAGGTTCAGAAGAGATCCACGGGCAGTTTTCCCTTTCTGTCGTCCCTGATAAAGCATCTTTCGCACATAATCAGTCCATTATTGATTATACCCTTCCCCAAAGGCATGGCAATGACCCTCATACACCCACAAATCAGTCTTCCCTCTATTTTATGGAAACGCAGGGAATAATCATCAGCGGAAAAGTCACAGATTCAAACGGAAAAACTGTCGCAGGAAGCAGGGTGATTTTAAACAAACAGGATACGCTTGTCAATTTGCAATACGCCGACACCTGTGAAGAGGGACTGTTCCATTTTCTGCTGGGGCCATATTATGATAATGCCACCCTGTTTTTTTCCCTGGCCCCGGGGAACACCCAGACGGACAAAAGCATTTACCTGTTCGACAAAACTGAAGTTAATTTTCCGTTTAGCGCCCCGCCTGCCCCTTTGTGCCGGAACCAGATAGATTATTTTTCCAAAAGCCAGGATATCGTAAGCGTACAGAAAGTCTACAACCTTCAGCATCACGGAAAAACCAAAGATCCGGATCGGGAAATCTTCCCTCCCCTGCTCTACAGTGAAGCCAATCACAGGTATAACCCGGGCGACTATATTCCCCTGAATGACGTGTATGAAATCGCCAACGAATTGATCCCGGCCTGGAGGATCAGGGGGCGGGGTGAAAATGCCAACCACCTGATGACCGACGCCACCAGCAAGCAACGCATGGGCGAAACACCTGTGTTTTTTGCCGATGGTGTATTAACAGGCAATATCATTCCCTATCTGGATCTTGGGTCTGATGACTTGCTGCGAATAGAAACACATGACTTTCACTGGCAGCATGGAGACATGTATTTCCCGGGCATAATTGGCGTGTTCACCAAGGACCCTGTACTAAACTTTGAACCCCTGGAAGATGATTACGTTACCAGAGAAATTGACTCCCCGGCAATTCCGCTGTCTTTTAAGTCACCGGTTTACGAAGATAACGACCAAAGAAATTCTGAAAAACCCGATGCCCGGCAAGTTCTTTTGTGGGAACCGGATATCTCGTTTGGAGAGAATCAGACAATACGCCTGCCTTTTTACACCAGCGATCTCAGCGGGCGATACGTCATTACCCTTCAGGGAATGACAGAACAGGGAAAGCCTGTTTTTGAACAACAGTATATTGAAGTACAATAAACATTGTATCCGATGATCAGATATTTGTTACTGGCTATTGCCCTGACAATCAACTCGTCAGCACATTCCGGGCAACCGGAGACAGACACAGGAAGGGAAAGCAACATGTTCTCTTCAAGGCTGTCCGGAGAAATCGTAAACCTCAGCATCCCTGCCAGGGGCAGCCAATACACACACCAGGACTGGAAATACGGCGAGGTTATACTGTACTCCGGGGAAATTGTCAGTGAAGTAAGCCTGCGGTATAACGGTTACCGCAACATCCTTGTTTGGCGGCACCCCGAAACGTTAAACCATATTCGTCTGGATGATAAGCTCATTAAGGGCTTTAGTCTGCACCGGGAAACAGGCACCCTCAACTTCCAACGGTTGCAAGTGCCTCCAGGCAGGCAAAATATTTTTGCTGAATGTCTGTTTGATGGTGAGATCAAACTGTTTGCATGGAGAAACATTGAGCAAACAGGAGATTATCTTGAATCGACAGGTGCCAGAATGGTTTCGATCCCGATACTTGAGCCACGGCCCCAATATTATCTGAAAGACACCAAGGGCAACACTACCAGAATCCGGCGACTCAATCAGCGAGCCTTAACAGAAGCGTTTCCTGAAGAACAGCAGGAAAAAGTCAGGGCTTTAGCAGAGCGGCATAATCTCCGGATACATGATGAAGCAACGATGATCCGGGCAGTAAAAACAATCAACGCTGGTTTGTCCGGACATGAATAACCCTTTACCCGAAGACCAGTCAGCCAGGACAGGGTGATGACCTCCCAATAATCTGCGTTATTTTACTTTCTGTATGCATGCATCCACAGCTGCCACGTGAGCTTTGTATCCAGGCAACGGGATCAGTGTCACCCCATAAACTTTAGGTGTTGCCTTCACCAGGAAGGACGATTGAACCAGGACCTTTGCAAAACCCTCTTTACTCCCTTGCTGGCCGCGCACAACTTTAAGGACCTCACACGGCGCATTAATCTGTCGTTCATCTAAAGCCCCCTTGAACGTTCAAATTAAAGCCATCCTCCCAGCACCGCCCATAATCTTTCCGCTTGCACCTTGCCTTTGTCGTGGACCATCTCGACATGGATGATATAGACGCCAATGGCCGCCTTTTCACCTTCATCGGTGGTGCCATCCCAGGTGACGGTGCCTTCTGTGGCCAGCAGCTTGCCCGGAGTCAAGGTGCGCACCTTCTGGCCACGGCGATCAAAGATTCTGATGTGTGCCACGTAACCCGGCGAGTCCAGCTGATAATGGATTTGCAGCACATCGTGATGACCGCTGCCATCGGGTGAAAACACCTGCGGATATACTTCCCAATGACCCATT
>PWNO01000090.1 GCA_003557765.1 Bacteroidales bacterium | reverse complement strand
TACATTGGCAGCCACCTGGCCACCGTGATTTTCCAGAGGGTTGGTCTCCGGGGTATACCTGAGCCCCTCATCATAGTTTCTTACCATCCTGTTGACACCACAGCTGGCAAACAATCCTGCTGTAACAAGCAATACAGCAATTAGCTTAAAGTTGATTTTTTTCATAATAATAGCTTTGTATTGGTTAATCTAAATTGAGATTGAAATGATATTCCTGTCCGTTAGGTATTACAAATATAAAAAAAACTAATGACCAACAGGCTAATCATGTTGATTTAAAAAAGAGCATTTTTTGCGAAGGCAAATATAACAACAAAATGAATGGAATTTGCAAAACTATTTTGTAGAAAAGAAATTTTATTTTACATTTGCACTCATTTTTGGAGCAATCCATGATGATGGCCCGTTCGTCTAGGGGTTAGGACGCCAGGTTTTCATCCTGGTAGCAGGGGTTCGAATCCCCTACGGGCTACAAGCAACAAAAACATTCATTTTTAATCATTACGGTTTATTATGGCAAACCATAAATCAGCAAAAAAGAGAATCCGTTCGGACAATGCCAAAAGGCTCAGAAACCGTTATTATGCAAAGACTACACGTAATGCGGTGAAAAGCCTGCGCAATGTCCAGGAAAAGAGTGAAGCACAGGAAAAATTACCCCGTGTCGTATCCCTTATAGACCGGTTGGCGAAAAAATCCGTCATTCATAAAAACAAGGCTGCAAATCTCAAGTCGAAGCTTACCAGGCATGTGAACAGCATGCAATAGGACATGACCATCGTTTGTTGCAGTTTTACAATATATTCTATTGTTGCATCATCAATAATGGCCCGTTCGTCTAGGGGTTAGGACGCCAGGTTTTCATCCTGGTAGCAGGGGTTCGAATCCCCTACGGGCTACAAAAAAGACCTTTCGACAGAAGGGTCTTTTTTTATGTTTGATAATTTTGTATATTAGCCGAAATAACAAATTTATCAAATGAAACAAAAAACCGGGTCAAAATATGCTGTTGCCAGGTTGCGTGGCATTAAAAGCTGGGCAGAAGATGACAGGCCGCGGGAAAAGCTGTTGACGAAAAGCAAAAAGGCCCTGTCGGATGTCGAGCTGCTGGCGATCATCATTGGCTCCGGGAATGCTACCCAATCAGCTGTGGAGCTTGCCCGTGACATCCTGACCTCCGTCTCCAACAATCTTACTGAACTGGGCAAGCTGAACATTGCCGAGATGATGCGTTTTCGGGGTATTGGGGAAGCTAAGGCCAGCAATATCACAGCTGCTCTTGAGCTGGGCCGGAGGCACAGGCTGTCAGAAGGACTCAGCAAACCCATGATTGCCAGTAGCCGGGACGCCTTCGAGATCATAGCCCCCATCATAGGCGACCTCACCTATGAAGAGTTCTGGATTATCCTGATGAACAGAGGCAACAGGGTACAGCGTTTGATGCGTGTAAGTGAAGGCAGCGTAGCTGGAACCGTAGCAGATCCAAAAAAGATATTTAAAATGGCAATCGATCATCACGCCTCCGGTGTGGTATTGTGCCATAACCACCCAAGCGGACAAGTTAACCCAAGTATGGCTGATCAGCACCTTACCAGGAAATGCAAGGAGGCCGGAATCTTCCTGGATGTGCCCGTCATAGACCATATCATTGTGGTTAATCATAAGTATTTCAGCTTTGCCGATGAGGGGCTGCTGTAGTACATCTCTACGACAGGTTTTTTTCAAACCAAAATTTAAGCTTACCTTTACACTGCATTTTAAACCCTTGCAGCGCAGATGATCCTCCTATACAGCCCGCATATCTCAAATCGGATGGAATACATTTCTGCTTTGTTGTTTAACCGGATGCTGGGCCTTGATCACAAGCTTACCCGGGATGAGGATAGTTTTACCGCCTACAACGGTCCGAAGATCAATTACAGCAGTCGCCCCCTGCATCGTGGCGGGATATTTATCCGCGCAAGCGGCTTCCTGCAGGAGCGTGGAGTCAACCCATTTGAACCGGAGATCAATAAGCAAAAAAGGATTCCGTTACTTTTCCCGGATAATGAAGACAATGGTGCATTTGGCTTTGATCCTTTTGCCGCATCTTTTTACCTGGTGAGCAGATATGAAGAATATCTTCCGCATAAAAAGGATCGACACGGTCGATTTGAAGCCGACCAGTCCTTTGCGTGGAAACATGGTTTTTTGCATAAACCCGTGGTAGATTATTATGCCCTGATGCTCAGGGATGTTCTTATGGAAAAGTATCCATCCCTGGAGATGCCCCGGCAGCAGTTCACCTTTATCCCCACTTACGATGTGGATGTGGCTTTTGCCTATAAAGGACGCACCATGATCCGCAATGTGTTAGGCAGTCTGCGCAGCCTGTCAAAACTCGACTTTTATTCCCTCTTGCAACGCCTTCGTGTCATCCTTGATCGGGAAAAGGACCCTTATGACACCTATGATTTCCAGCTGGATCTTTACAAGAAAACAGGCATCAAGGCTTATTATTTTTTCCTATGCGGAGATTATGGCCCATATGACCGCAATGTGGCGTTTTTTTCAAGGCAATTTTTTCTGCTTATCAAAAAATTGGGTGATTATGCCCATATAGGGATTCATCCCAGCTATGCCTCTCATGATGAGCCCGGTTTACTGGAGAATGAGCTTCGCAGGCTTTCAGGAATCACATATTTCGACATACAATACAGCCGGCAGCATTTTCTGCGCCTGCAGCTTCCTAACACTTACCAGGAACTCCTGAAGCACGATATTGGCTATGATTTTTCCATGGGATATGTCTCCCAGCCGGGGTTCAGAGCCGGGATCTCCCGACCTTATCCTTTCTATGATCTTTCACAAGAGCAAGAAACCCCGCTTACTATTGTTCCTTTGGTGGTTATGGATGGGACGTTGCGCGACTACCTGGGGCTTAAGCCTGATGAAGCGTGGAAGCTCGTGAAAAAACTGATGGAGGAAACAATACGGGTCAATGGAACCATGACGACCCTTTGGCACAATGATTCGCTTGCTGACCAGGACGCGTGGAAGGGATGGCGGCAGGTGTATCTGAAGACCCATGCCCTGGCAGCTCAAAAGCATCATCAGGCCCGCACGGATCAATAGCATAAGGATCACTTAATCTGCATTATTTTTGATGATCAGATATTTAAAACATAGCGAAATCGATTTTGAGAAGTGGGATGCCTGTATGGATGATGCCATCAATGGCATTTTTTATGGTTATTCCTGGTATCTCGACATGTGTGCGCGTACCTGGGATGCACTGGTTGAAGATGATTACCGTGCCGTGATGCCATTGCCTGTCAGGCTAAAAGGAGGGATTCGGTATCTGTTTCAGCCCTTTTTTGTGCAGCAGCTGGGTGTGTTTAGCAGGCATGGCTTGAACGCTGAGGTCACCAGGCGCTTCCTGGATGCCATTCCGGCATCCATTCGTTACCTGGATTATAACCTCAACACGTATAATGTTTTGCCGGCGGACCATCCGCTTGTGGATGGCCGCCTGGTGACTTATGAACTGGACCTGATCCCCTCCTATGCGCATTTGTATGCAAAGTACTCCGATAATACCAGGCGCAATCTGAAAAAAGCTGAAAAAAATGCACTTTTTCTGACCCCGCACGGTCGGCCGGAAGATATCATCCATGCATTCAGGCAAAATCGTGGGAGATGGGGAGTCCCATTCAGGGAGGAGGATTACCGGGTGCTGAAGCACCTGATCTACGCCGGGATGCATAAGCAGATGGTCTCGCTGAAATGTGCCTATACTGCCGACAATAATTTTTGTGCAGGCATAGTTTTTTATAAGAGCCATAAAAAGGCAGTCTGGCTGTTTTCAGGGGCCACGCCTGAAGCACGGCAGAACGGGGCCATGGCGATGCTGGTGGATGACTTTATCCGCGAACATGCGGGAAAGGAAATGGTACTCGATTTTGAAGGATCTTCAGACCCCAACCTTGCAAGATTTTATAGGGGCTTTGGATCAGAAGAATGTGTATTTTTACGCATCCGGAAAAACCGTTTACCAATATTGCTCAAACCGGCTATAAACGCGTATTTTTATCTGCGAAAAGCAACCAGGCGCAGTATGCCATGACACGTTCCTGAGACATAGTTGCCTGATTGTTGTTCACTGCGCGCTGGAATCATGAAAAAACCAGCGACTGCAGCTTCCGGGCTGCAGAAAAGGGTTAGCAAGCATTAAACAGTAAACGCAGCACTTGGTCTGCGTTACCGAAACATAAAAAATGGAAGAACCAATGATTCGAATGCTGGGAAATACGTCGTCAATAATGAACCAATACATTGCAGAACTTCGTGATGCTGAGGTTCAGCTCGACAGTCTGCGTTTCAGGCGCAACATGGAGCGGCTTGGTGAGATCTTTGCTTATGAGATCAGCAAGGAACTGGCCTGGAAAGAGCAGGAGGTGGTTACCACATTGGGTGTGGCCAATTGTGAAGTAATGGCCGAACAGCCTGTGATCGCCACCATATTAAGGGCGGGCTAGCCTTTTCACCAGGGCCTGCTTAATTTTTATGATAAAGCAGGCAATGCTTTCATATCAGCATATCGCAAGCACCGCAAAGATGGTCGGTTTGATATCCAGGTAGAATATGTGTCCAGCCCGGGACTACAAGACAAAACCTTGATCCTGACAGATCCCATGCTGGCCACCGGTGCCTCCATGATTCTGAGCTTTAAGGAGCTTTTGCGTAAAGGACAGCCTGCGCATACGCATATGGCATCCATCCTGGCCAGCAACCAGGGTGTGGAATATGTCAAAAAGAACATGCCCACCGATGACTATACACTTTGGCTTGGTGCAGTGGATGATGAACTTACCGCTAAGGCATACATTGTTCCCGGACTTGGGGACGCCGGCGACCTTGCTTTTGGCAGCAAACTATAAAATTTTTGAATGTCATGCGTCTGATAACCACCGTTTTTTTTGAAAATTTGAAGCTGGCCCTCGGGTCAATCCGCAGCCACATGTTACGGGCTGTCATTACCGTGCTTATCATTGCCTTTGGTATTATGGCGTTGGTAGGGATTCTCACAGCCATCGACTCCATCAGGCTGTCGATCACGGAAAACTTTGCCAGACTTGGAGCAAACAGCTTTTCAATAAGAAACCGTGAAATGCGCGTGCAGCCAGGAAGCGGACCCGTGCAGGTTTTTGAGCGCATTTCCTATGATGAGGCCCTTGCCTTTAAGGAACAGTTTGATTTCCCTGCATATGTATCCATGTCGGTGCATGGTACAGGCGGCGCCACGGCAAGGTATCGCTCACAGGAGACCAATCCCAACATCCGGGTGATGGGGAGCGACGAAAACTATTTGGTCACCTCCGGTGCACGATTGGCATCAGGCAGAAACTTTTCCTCTGCAGAATTGCAGTATGGGGCCCATGCCGTGCTTCTCGGGCATGACGTGGCAAACACACTTTTCCCGGGAGAGTCAGACCCCCTCGGTGCCGTTGTCACCATCGCAAACCAGAGATACCTGGTCATCGGTGTCCTGGAACGACAAGGTGCCGGATTTGGTTTTTCTGACGACCTCAATTGTGTGATCCCTTTCATGACCTTGCGCCAGAACTTTTCGCGCCCCAACATGAACTATACCATCAATGTCAGCACATACGAGATGGAAACCCTGGAGGACGCCATTGGAGAGGCCACCGGTCTGTTTCGCATCATTCGTGGAGACCGGATCGGTGATCCGGTTAGCTTTGACATCGCCAAAAGCGATAACATTGCACAAGCCCTCATTGAAAATATCCAGTTCGTCACCCTGGCAGCCACCATCATCGGCATGATCACCCTCGCCGGGGCAGCCATAGGTTTGATGAACATCATGCTGGTGTCGGTGACCGAAAGGACACGCGAAATCGGCATCAGGAAAGCACTCGGAGCCACAAAGGCAGTCATCCGCCAGCAGTTTCTTTCTGAAGCAATCCTGATATGTCAGATCGGTGGAGCTGTTGGCATCTTCCTTGGGGTGATCGCCGGAAATGGCATATCCGTGATCGTGGGAAGCCCCTTTATCATCCCCTGGATGTGGGTGATTGGTGGTGTAGTGCTTTGCTTTGGCGTAGGCGTCGTGGCTGGCTATTACCCCGCCGCTAAAGCTTCACAACTTGACCCCATCGAATCCCTGCGCTATGAATAATAAGGGTTGATGTAAATCTGCCTACCCTGTTTTTTTCATGTAATAACATTGTATTATGGAGAAGCTTACAAAAATAGTGGCTACGATATCGGACCTCAAGTGTGATCCGGAATTCATCAGTGAGATGTATGCCAATGGGATGGATGTGGTACGCATCAATACTGCGCATCAGACAACTGAAAACAGCAAAACCATTGTGGATCACGTGCGTGCAGTAAACAGCAAAATCCCTGTCATCGTTGATACCAAAGGACCGGAAATACGGACCAACCCCTCTGACAACGAGGTCACAGTAGAAGAAGGACAATTTATCCGGCTTGCCGGCGACCTCAGCAAAGGTTCAGACAACGCGTGTCTGTATGTAAATTACCCCGATATCGTTCAACAGCTTGAGACAGGAAAAATGATTCTGATTGATGACGGAGATGTTGCCCTGACTGTTACAGAGAAACACGATAACTACCTGGTGTGCCGTGTGGGGAACACAGGACACATCAAGCCGCGCAAAAGCGTTAACCTTCCGGGAACACCCATTGACCTGCCTTCGCTCAATGAAAAAGACCTGGAGTATATTGACTTTGCAATTGCCAACGACCTCGAATTCATCGCGCACTCATTTGTGCGAAACAAGGAAGATGTGCTGGCTATCCAGGAGATTTTGGATGCCCATAACAGCAAGATCAAGATCATTGCTAAAATTGAAAACCAGCAGGGCGTTGATCATATTGATGAGATCCTGGATCACGCGCATGGCATCATGATCGCCAGGGGTGACCTTGCCATTGAAGTGCCAGCCGAAAAAATCCCCGGCATCCAGAATGCCATCATCAAGAAGTGCGTGCGACGAAAGAAAACAGTGATCGTGGCTACCCAGATGCTGCATAGCATGATCAAAAACCCCAGGCCTACGCGCGCGGAAGTCAGTGACATTGCAACAGCCGTGTTTTCTGGCACCGACGCCGTGATGCTCAGTGGAGAAACCACCTTTGGAAAATATCCAATTGAGTCAGTTCAGATGATGACCCGCACAGTAAAGGAGGCTGAAAACAGCATGGAATTCGCCCTCGACTCCAAGGTGATGCCACACGACAACCAAATATCCGTTTTTCTCTCCAAAACTGCAGTGCGCTCGATCCAAAAACTCAACACAAAAGCCATCATAACCGATACCGACACAGGCAAAACCGCGCGATATCTGTCAGCGTTCAGGGGAAGGACACCCATCTATGCCCAATGCTATGACACCCGGGTCATGCGTGAATTGGCCCTGAATTATGGCGTGATGGCCGACTTCCTGGATGTGGAACAGTCAAAAAAATCATTTATCAAAGCCACACTCTCCAGGCTGATTGATCTGGATGAGATCACCCAGGATGATCTGATCGTCGTACTTGCAGGTAATTTCGGAAAAAAAGCAGGACCCTCATTTGTGGAAATCAGTACGGCGAAAAACATGCTCTCTGATCAGACAGCATAAAGGCTGCATTAAGACACCGTTTACTGGCCAGGGCCACTGCATCACCCACCGGGTAAGCGCAGGGCTTGAGCAGCAATTTCGACGGTACTGGATAAAATGTGCATGCCGGAAAAATATGGGCGCATCAATCAATGCCATCGCCCACATTGCTTCTGCTATTGGCATGCGAATCAAGGAGGTGTACCTGTTCCCACCTCAGGCTTTGGAACAGGTGCCGGATGTCTTCTTCAACAAACTGGATGACAGGTGCCAGCGAATCATTATTGGGACGAACTTCGAAGTAGAGTGCTCCGCGAAGGAAATGATCTACGCTGTCGGTGGCAAAAAACTGCAATGGTGAAGCGGCCTCTTTGCCACGTATACGGTAAAGCGTTCCATACACGTCATATTCGGGCCG
>PWNO01000142.1 GCA_003557765.1 Bacteroidales bacterium | reverse complement strand
CGTCAACCAACTCAAAGAGCGCTATGGAGAGCAACGCATCAAGCTTGACATGAAAGACCAGTATTACAACATGCATGCACGTATCCATGATCAGATGCACATCATTGACCTGGCCAGGGAGGCCATGGAGAGAATCGGTGTCGAACCCCTGATCAGACCCATCAGGGGTGGTACCGACGGGGCCCGGTTATCTTACATGGGACTCCCCTGCCCCAACCTGTTTACCGGCGGACATCATTTTCACGGGAGGTATGAATACATCCCGCTGGAAAGTATGGTGAAAGCCACACAAACCATCCTGGAAATTATTAAACTGGCAGCAAGCGACAAGTGAATAACGTTTTTTCAGTAGATCTTTAGGTGCAACGACCTCCACTCCAATCCTGACAAAAATGGATCAGCGAGAGAATTAGCCTGCCTGTGCCGCCCAATCCATTGATACCAACCCCCCGGATCATCTCTTGCAGTTGTCGCGCCTGTTCTTAACAGGCTAAAGGCATGCAGCACCAAAAGGCAGAAGGTCTAAATATCCAAATCCAGCCTGATCTGCTTCTCTTTATCTCCCGGGGCACCAGAATCACGAGGCTTTTCCTCACGATCATCCGTGGCTTCCTCATCATTGACCGCGGCTGCATCTTCAGGAGGTGTTGCCGGTGAATCTTCTGCTTGAACATCCTGATCGTGCTCTGCTGGTGATTCCTGCTTGTCGTCTTTGATGAGGGGTTCCAGCCACTCCAACTTCCCGATGTCCGTGTTTGAAAGCCGTTTGCCACGAGCACGCATGCTCTTGACAGCAATAAACTCCACCACATCGATCTCTTCTTCAGTCTTCTGTCGGCGCGCAGTTTCCGGGAAGCAGACCTTCACGCGCGGATAAGCATCCGTGGTGACAAGCACGAGCCTGTTATCGTCGTGGTCCCCGATGAATCCATGCACTTTGCCATTTGCTTCCGGTTCAAAGCGTTTGATATAATAATAGCCCTGTTCAGCATCATAATAGATGGCCGTGATGATGATACCAGGATGCAGCTTTTGCAAGATGAGCGGGTTTTCTTCAAAATGGTTGGAAAGATCAAAGTTCATTACCCGGTAGTTACCAGCGGCATATACGGCAATGATCTTCTCATCGCCCTTGAAGTCACCCAGGAATTTCCCACGGTGATCTGAATTCAGGCGCAACACGGTATCATCAAACCAGATCCCAATGGCGCCCAGCGTGGAAACACCTTCATCCTTCAATACGATGCGTCTGACAGCATGCCTGGTGAGTATGTTGCCGGCAGCCCCCCGGCCCTTGATGGCCAATTCACTGAAGTCCAGGTCAAAAACTGTTTTTTTCAGTCGCGGCTTATGCCGCAGATATACGGTGACCACCTCAGCTTCCCCGTTGGGGTTGGCAGTAAAATAGAGCACCTTACTGCCTTTGGTGCCCCGGGTCAGATCATATTCCTTGTCACGGGTAACCCCCTTCACGGGAAAACGCTTCATGTAAGTGACACCTCCGGATCCATCGCGGTATATGACATTGTAAATGGTGCGTTCGTCATTGCGTTCGAAAACACCGATATGCAGAATATTTTTACCCACGTAGGACTTCCCGGTTACCTTAGTAACCACGTAAGTGCCATCTTCCCTGAACACGATGATGTCATCCAGGTCAGAACATTCGCAGACAAACTCATCCTTTTTCAATTCGGTACCTGCAAAACCTTCTTCCCGGTTCACATAAAGCTTCGCATTGGCAACCGCCACTCGTGAAGCATCGATACTATCAAAAAACCTGATCTCTGTCTTCCTTTCACGGCCGGCACCAAACTTCTTCTTTATTCCCTTGAAATAGGTGATGGCATGATCTATAAGATGCTCCAGGCTGTGACGTACCTGTTCAAGACGTTCTTCCAGCTTGCTGATCTCCTTATCCGCATTGAAACTATCATATTTTGAAATCCGCTTGATCTTGATTTCGGTAAGATGAATGATGTCTTCTTTGATGATCTTGCGGTAAAATTGAGGTTTAAAGGGCTCCAAACCTTTGTCAATGGTTTTGATTACTGCATCCCAGGTTGTACACTGCTCAATCTTCCGATAGATACGGTTTTCAATAAAGATTTTCTCCAGGCTGGCATACAATAGTTTTTCCATGAGCTCGTCACGCGCTATTTCCAGCTCCTTCCTGAGCAGATCCACGGTATGGTCTGCAGAGATCTTAAGCACTTCATTCACACTTAAAAAACGGGGTTTCCCTCCTTCAATCACACAGCAATTCGGGGAAATGCCCACCTCACAGTCGGTAAAAAGATACAGGGCATCGATGGCCTGATCCGGGGAGATGCCAGTGGCCAGGTGGATCACGATCTCTACATGCTCGGCTGTATTGTCCTCTATCTTTTTGATCTTGATCTTCCCTTTGTCATTGGCTGCTACGATGCTGTCCATCAAGCTCACGGTCGTCGTGCCAAAAGGGATCTCATTGATTACCAGGGTTTTCTTATCCTGGATATTAATCCTGGCCCGGATGCGCACCTTTCCTCCCCGCTGGCCGCCGTTGTATTTCGAGAAATCGGCATAGCCGCCCGACTGAAAATCCGGCAGGATATCAGGCTCTTCACCCCGGAGGTAAGCAATGGATGCGTCGATCAATTCAATGAAGTTGTGTGGCAATATTTTTGAGGCCAGTCCGACGGCAATACCTTCCACTCCCTGCGCAAGCAGCAAAGGGAATTTGACAGGCAGATAGCGCGGCTCTTTGTTGCGGCCATCATAACTGGTTTTCCAGATGGTGGTTTTAGGGTTGTACAGCACGTCCAGGGCAAATTTCGAGGGTCGGGCCTCTATGTAGCGGGGTGCGGCGGCGCTGTCGCCGGTAAGAATGTTGCCCCAGTTGCCCTGGGTGTCGATAAGCAGATCTTTTTGTCCAAGCTGCACAAGTGCATCTCCGATAGACGCATCGCCATGCGGATGATACTTCATGGTATGGCCAATGATGTTGGCTACCTTGTTGTAACGACCATCATCAAGCTCTTTCATGGCATGCAGGATACGTCGCTGCACGGGTTTGAGGCCGTCACGGATTTCAGGCACAGCACGTTCGAGGATCACATAACTGGCATAATCGAGGAACCAGTCCTCATACATGCCAGACAAACGGGTCACCTTGCTGCTCTCACCACCAATAGCATCAGTGCTGTCAGTGGATGGTTCATGGGGACCCTCTTCGCCGGGATCATGCTTGTCGTGAATATGTTTATCGCTGGTCATATGATGCTATGAAATTGTAACCGGTAAACACATCAAACCCGGCAAGTACATACCGGATCCTGATCATCTTGTTTAACCGCATTATGCATGCTTTGTCTTCAGCTCAAATGCAAGGCATTGCCAGCCAGCTTCATATGCTTATTGCAGGGCTTTTGCAGCAAGCAGGTTGGCCTGAAGTTAAAACACACCTCTATAAATGGTAATTCGAGCTGCAAATTTATTAAATAAATCAACAGGCAGCCCGTGGATCCCATGGCTATTTCCAGAAACGGATCAGCAGGACCTCAGTCAGGAGGAACAGCAGGGCCAGGATCAGGAATAGCCGCCATAACTGCTGACCCATTCCCATCTCATGAAGTACATGGTCAAGTGGTTTTCCAGCAGTGTCAACCACCTGAACGGTTTCCAGCTGCAGATCTGCCAGCTTTCCCTCAAGCTCAGCAGTCGTATAAGCTGCCAGCTGCGACTCTTTCCTGTCGTAATTAAAGGAAGCGCCACCAACCTGTTGGTCACCATGGTAAAGCAAATAATTCGCTGCTTCTTCAAGCTGATCGTGGAAAAAAAGCTGCATCTGGTTCCCTGATCTCCGTTGCTCAGGGATCACCTCAAATCCTTCCTTTCGCAGCGAGTAGACCTGTTCTGTCTGGGTGGTCCTCCGGGGAACGACCAGGGCATCATCAGATCCTATGGTATAATACAAAGCCTGCATGAAGCCACTATGCAGAGCGATGTTGGCCATCATTGGCACAAAAACTGAATGGCGCTGTAAATTGCTGTAGTCAGGATTAAGCGGAACCGCCGATAGAAAAACGCTGCCATCTCCCACAGGGTAAGAAGCAAAAAATGGCAAACCATTTTGCAGACGCAGCAAATCATCACCCATGCTTCCTACCTGTCGCTGAATCCTGTAATACTGTGACACATGGGGAAGGTCGAGTTGCTCAGGAATGTGTTCAAACACATCCTCAAAAACCGGGTGCAGCGCATTGAGCTCACTGACACGGATGGCCGTGGTATCCAGCCTATCATAGGTATCAACGTTCATCATGCGCAAAAAGTCATTGTAAGTATTCAGGTTGGCACCTTCGCCCGGAAAGATCACGAGGCTTCCCCCGGCTTCGGTGAAACGCTGCAGTTCGGAAGCCAAACCCGCCGATATCCTGTCATAACCATCCACCACAATGGTCTGATATTGAGAAAAAGCAGAATAGTCGACCGACAATGCAGGCATAGTTTCTAAAGCAAAGAGCTCATCGCCACCGAAAAGGGCGTGGAGGTAACTATTCCTGCCAGCCCCTTCGAGTGTCAGCACGGGAATTTCAGAAGTGACCTGGTAGGTAAAATACAGCCGGTCGTCAAAAGTAACGGGGTAATCCCGGATCTCCACATGTGCCTGTTGCAGGGGTTCGCTTCCTGCAGACCAGCTCAGCTCAATGGTTTCTTCTTCGCCATGGCCGATACTATACGAGACCACAGCACGTTGTCGGCCGTCCACATACAACCTCAGTGGCTGGTTTTCCAAGTCTTGCGAACCGTCATTCCTGATTCTTACATACATGTCTACGGGCTGACCGGTAAGGATCACCGGACGATCAGACCATAAAGAGTCTACATACACATTGTCGGTCTGTTGGGCTTGCAAGGGTAAAAAGTAAGACTGGATTAGGGTGTCTGCGGGTAATTCGTCCAGACCAGATGTACTCTTCTGATAATCGCTCAGGTAATAGGCACGCTGGCGGTCAAAGGGTTCATCCCCAAAAAGTTCCTGTTTCCTGGTCATGACCTCCGCTATGGAGCGGCTACGGGCTGACTCATCAACCTGTTGCACCATGTCAATGAATTCCTCACGGCTCACAAACCGCTGATGGCGTCCTTCAAAATCATTGGTAAGCAACATGAACCGGTCGCCATGCCCATACATGCGTGCAATCTCCAGGGCCCT
Source organism: Bacteroidales bacterium (assembly GCA_003557765.1). The sequence goes on along the minus strand of PWNO01000142.1, from coordinate 21,763 downwards.
TTCCCTCGCTTCATCGAGCAGGCGCCCCTGGTCCGACATGGCATTCATACTGAAAGAGTTATCAATATAGACACTCACTGCATTGCCTTCCGGACTGATATCATCTCCCTCAGCAGGAATATACGGCCGGGCGAAAGCCATCACCAGGAAGGTGATCGCCAGGATACGTGCCAGCAAGACAAGCAGCTGCTTGAGCCTTGACTCCTTATCAGAAGCTTCACTTAATTGCCGCAGGAAGGCAATATTCGGAAAGTAGACCGTCCGGAAGCGCCGGAACCTGAACAGGTGGATGATGATCGGAATGCTTATGGCCAACAAGGCAAATAAAAAACCCGGAAAAACAAAGTTCATAAAATCGGATGCTGTCTGTGTGTATGATTGTAAAAAAATACAGAGGCAGGCAGCAGGTGACTTGTTCACTCTGGCAGCCATTCTTCTGCAAACCCTGGGTGAAAAGCAACGGATGAAGAATAACCTGCCCTGCCTTACTATTCTAATAACCACGCAAAGTTACATTTATTTCACCGACCCGTTGCGGTTCTTGTTTTTGCCCGCATAATTCATAAAGGCTGAATGCGGTTTGGAAAAAAAACCGTATTTTTCCGCAATAATTGATCTGTTTATAGTATGATTATTCCGGTCGGATAGGCCTATCATCAGCATGCGTGGCACGCTGTCTGACAGGACCCGGTTCATGCCAATTTTTTTAACCCTTAATACATTTTTATCATGCAACACACCATTATGAAATTTTCAGCAACACTATTGTTACTCTTTTTCGGTTTTAGTCTGGCAGCTATAGAGGATGCCCGGCTTTTGCGCTATCCTGACATCAGTGGTGACCAGGTGGTATTTGTCTATGCCGGAAACATCTGGACAGCAAGCGCTGTGGGAGGCGATGCCAGGCAACTCACCTCGCACAAGGGGCTCGAATTGTTCCCCAAACTGTCACCTGACGGGCAGTGGATCGCTTTTTCGGCAGAGTACAGCGGTACGCGCCAGGTCTATGTGATGCCAGCGACGGGCGGCACACCCCAGCAACTGACCTGGTATAACGACGTAGGTCCAATGCCTCCACGTGGTGGTTTCGATAATGTGGTGCTGGGTTGGACGCCGGACAGCAGGAAGGTTTTGTTTCGCGGCAACCGCACCCCTTATGGTGATCGCATGGGAAAATACTTTCTCATAGACATTGAGGGCGGACTGGAAGAAGCACTGCCCATCCCCCATGGTGGTTTTGGCGTACTCTCACCTGAGGGGGATCAGATGGCCTTTGCCTATGTGGACCGGGAATTCAGGACCTGGAAGCGCTATAAAGGAGGTCGTGCCTCAAACCTCTGGATCTACGACCTGAACGAAAACACCTCCAGGGAAATCACCGACTTTAAAGGTACAGACCACATCCCGGTATGGCATGACAACCACATTTACTTTGCCTCTGACCGTGATAAATGGCTAAACATTCACCGCTACGATGTGCAGACCGAAGAGGTGAAACAGATTACCTTCCATGATGACTTTGACGTGATGTGGCCCAGTGGCAGCGGTGGACAGCTGGTATATGAAAGTGGTGGTCACATCTACAGGCTCGACCTGGAAACCGATGAGGTGGAAAGGCTGCAAATCAACATCCAGTATGATTTTGCCAACACTTTACCCTATCGCAAGAATGTCAAGGACAACATTCACAGTGTAGCCATATCACCCACTGGCAACCGGATCCTTTTTGATGCCCGCGGCGACATCTTCTCCGTGCCTGCCGGTGAAGGCACTACCCATAACCTTACACAGACACAGGGTGTACGTGCGGTGTATCCGCAATGGTCGCCCGATGGCCGCTGGATTGCTTATTATGATGACAGCAGTGGCGAATACGAAGTGTATCTTCTGGAAAACAAAGATGGTGCTGAGCCGCGCCAGATGACCGAAGGCAGCCGGGGTTGGAAGTACCAGCCGCAATGGTCGCACGACAGCCGCTACCTGGTGTTCTTTGACAGAAGCATGAAGCTGCAGCTGCTGGACGTGGAATCCGGCAACCTGCGCGAAATTGACACACCCACGGCGGAAGAGATCCGCCATTACGATTTCTCTCCTGACAACCAATGGATCACTTATGCCAAAAGCAGCCGCAACGGGCAGGGCGCCGTGTGGGTATACCATATAGAAAATGACGAAGCTACCCAGCTCACTGGAGACAAGTTCAGTGAAAGCAACCCGGTGTTCAGCAAGTGCGGTGAATACCTCTTCTTTACCTCCAACCGGGATTTTAACCTGCGGTTTTCCAGCTTTGAGTTTAACTACCTTTATGACAGGGCAACCAGGGTTTATGCCATGCACCTGACCGGCGAAAGCCCCCGGCTCTTTGAACCCCGTGAAGTAACAGAGCCCGGCCCGGATGATGATAGTCAGCAAGATGAAAAAGAAGATGATGAGATTACGGTGCAGATTGACTTTGATGGTGCTGCAGATCGGGTGGTGGCCTTCCCCATGGCGGCTGGCAGCTACTGGGGCCTTCAGACTGTGGATGACGGCCTGGTGTATCTTACTACCAGCGGACTGCGCCGCTATGTGCTCAGTGAGCAGGAAGACCAGTCGATCATGGACGGGATCAGCTCGGCCACTGTTTCTGCAGATGGCAGCAGCTTCCTCTACTCCCATCGCGGCGAATGGGGTGTGGAACCCCTCGCACCGGGTAGACAGGCAGGAGACGGCATGCTCGACCTGAGCGACATGACCATGCGCATTGAACCCATGAAGGAGTGGGAACAGATCTTTAAAGATGGCTGGCGCATTTACAGAGATTTCTTTTATGTGGAAAACCTGCATGAAGTGGATTGGGATGGGTTCTATGACAGGTATTCGGCACTTCTCCCCTACCTCAACCACCGTTTCGACCTCGACTACATGTTTGGTGAGATGATTGCAGAGACCAACACTGGCCATGCCTATGTAGACTATGGTGATTTCGAGCGCGTGGAACGCATCGAAACCGGCCTGCTGGGTGCTGAGCTTATCCCGGATACGGACAATGGCAGATTTGTGATCAGCAATATCTTTGGCGGTGAGAACTGGAATGATGCGCTGCGCTCACCCCTGACCAAGCAAGGGATCAACGTCCGCGAAGGCGATTACCTGATCCGCATCGACGGCCACGACATCGACACCGGCATGAATCCCTATCAGTTTCTTGAAGGTCGCGTGGATAAAGCCACCACTATCACGGTCAACGACAGGCCTACTGCCGATGGAGCACGGACCTATACATTCCGGCCCATCAGCAGCGAAGTGGGACTGCGGCACCTGGAATGGGTAAACGAACGTCGACGGATGGTAGACGAAATGTCAGGTGGACGTATTGGATACATTTATGTGCCCAACACTTCCTTTGATGGCAATGAAGAGCTCTTTAAGGGCATGTATGCCTATCACCACAAGGATGCATTGATCATTGATGAAAGGTTCAATGGGGGTGGATTCATCCCGGACAGGATGGTAGAGATCCTCAACAGACAAACCCACGCCAAATGGTATCGCGCCGGTCTTGACTACCCCATGCGTACCCCCGGTGTAGCACATGACGGACCAAAAGCTATGCTGATCAACCAGTTCGCATCCTCAGGTGGTGATGCTTTCCCATACTTTTTCCGCCAGCGGGAGCTGGGTACCATCATCGGCACCCGCACCTGGGGGGGACTTGTAGGGATGACCGGCAATGCCAGACTGAAAGACGGTGGCTATATCGGTGTGCCCCGTTTTGGCATCTACAATGAAGAAGGCGAATGGATCATCGAAGGAATCGGCATTTACCCCGACATTGAAGTGGTTGATGAGCCGCATAAGGTAGCCCGCGGAGAAGATCCAAGCCTGGAGAAAGCCGTGGAAATTCTACTTCAGCAGCTTGAAGAAAATCCTCCAAAGGAGTGGCCGGTACCTGAACAGCCCGATCGCTCAGGATGGATTGAAGTAGAGATTGAATAATGGCTTAAAACGGGTATCCGATACCCAGGTTAAACACGATATGGTCTCTTCTCCAGCGACTGTCGTGCAGCCTCACCGGGTCAAGAAAGCTATCGGTGTCGACGGCCGGATCGGCCAGGGGAATGGCAAAATCAAACCGCAGGACAAAAAAGTTGGCGTCTATGCGCAGGCCAAGTCCTGCTCCCAATGCGATCTCCTCATAAAATGTGCTGGCGGAAAATGTTCCGCCCGGCACATTTTCATCGTCACGCACACGCCATATATTTCCTGCGTCAACGAACAACGCCCCCTTAAAAAGGCTGGTAATGTCAAACCGGTATTCCAGGTTAGCTTCCAGCTTGAGGTCTCCTGTCTGATAGATGTTGAAAGTTGCTTCTCTCTCTTCATCAGCAACATAGCGTCCAGGACCGACAGAGCGGGGATGAAATGCCCGGATGCTGTTTGAGCCTCCTGTCACATACTGTTTTACATAAGGCATCATCTCCGAATTGCCATAAGGCAAGCCAGCACCGAGGAAAAGGCGGCTCACCAGGCGACTGCCTTCCCCAAATTGCCAGTAATGCCTGAAATCACCATCAACCTTGGCAAACTGGGCAAAACTCTGACTAAAGAAACCATAACCTCCATCCTCTTCCTGCGATACGCCAAATACCTGATCCATGAGCAGGTAGGAGATATTGCCGGAAAGATCAAGGTTCAGATGTACGTACCAGTCGTGACGGTTGCCAGACTTGAGGCGTGAATTATACACATAAGCATATTGCCCGCCGATGATGAATTGTTCGAACAAACCCTCTCGCAATAAGGTTCCGCCAACCAGGATGTCTTCCATGCCCTCATCCACATCACCAAGCCTGTAAAGGTTAAACACCACCGGATACACCCGGAGCTGTGTGGCAAGGTCACGGTTCCAGGTATAGCCAAAACGGGTGTGCATGGTGGTCAGAGCAAAGGCGTCTGTCCGGCTCATTCTGCTAGCACCGAGAGAGATACTCGTTTTGGGAGATAACACCTGTGGTGCTGTCTTCCATCCGGCGGGCAGCAGGAATCGGGGAAATAAAAGGGTGGCATCTATGCCCAGCTCTGATGAAGAAGCACTGTACTGTCTGCCCATAAGCACTTCATAAGCACCATTAAGGCTTAGGTCAAGCTGCTCGGCCCCACGAAAAAGGTTCCTGTTGGTAAGCGTAGTGTTGAATCCCGGACCAACAAAGTTGTTGGACTTGGTGACACCCCTGAGTTCAGCCGATATGGACCGCCGTTCAATAGGCGTCAGAAGCACACGGACATCCAGAAGGTCCTTGTCAGCCTCCTGGCGAGGCCTGAAACGGATATTCACAAAACGAAAAGTGCCCAGGCTCATCAGGTGGTTCAGGCTCCTGTCATGGTCGTTCACATTGTACAGGCTGTCATTGTTGAAAAATACCGATCGCCGGATGACCTGCGGGTCATATTGCCCGGCATGATCAGTGAAAAAAACGCCCTCTTCCAACTCCAGGGTATCCTGGATGGCTTCCATGTTGCTGCTGCCAGCCATATAGTCGGCATGGATATAGATATTCCCAATACGATACGATCGCCGGGCAACATCCGGGATATCTGGCTTTATCGTAACGTAAAGGTCCACCCTCCTGTCGCCTGCAGTTGAATCCGCGCGAAACAACAAGTGATCCGGATGGAAATAGAAGTAGCCCTTTTTCTTCAATGCCCTTTCGATGCGTTGCCTTTCCTTTCGTATGGTCTCCAGGCTGTATGGCTCCCCTTCCACAATCAGACTGTTTACCAGCCCATCGTTTATTTCCCGGGCCAATTCTGTGTCTTCGTCTACCGGAAGGAGGGCACCAAAACGATAAGGTCTTTTCAGGAAGATGTGATAATCCAAGGCAACCGTGCGCCGCGTGCTATCCTGCTTATGCGCTATACGGGCATCAAAATAGCCCATATTATATAGCCGGTTGTACATTAAACGCAAATGACGGTCAACATAAGCCTCATCAAACAACACGGGCTCTTCACCAAGCCTGTTTTTCATCCAGTGGCGAACGCCTCTTCCCGTAGGTTCTCCCGCATGCTGATACATCCAGAGCGAAGGTCTGGAAATGATCAGCTGGCTGTTGGGTGCAGGACGTAATACCCTGGTAAGCTCCCTTTCCACATTGCGCTTGTCCTTTACGTCATCCTCCTTTTCCAGGTGAATCCGGCTGCCGGCATATAGGTATTCATCCTCAGGCAAATTACGCAGTCCCGTGCACGAGGATAAAACCAACAGCAGGATGGCACCAAGCCAGATCAATACCCGACTTTCCGACCTTTCGACCTTTCGACCTTTCGACATCTTGTCTTTTTGTCTTTTTGTCTTTTTGTCCTTTCGTCCTTTAATCATTCTTCCTCCTCCTCTTCTTCCTTACGCCTAAGCAGCTCTCCAAAATGATCAAATGTCTGGCGGAAAATGAAGGAGATGCCTGTTTCGATCACCTCACCATCAAATACATCCTGGAATCTCCGTTCCCTGTATCCTTTCAGGGTAAACCGGCCATCCGGGTCAAGCAGGTATTCTACAGAGAAGTCTCCAGCCATATCGGCGGGATTGATCTGTCGCCGGGTTTCATCCTCAAGCTCAAGATGTCCGCCTGCGGTGATGCGCAAACGTTGATCAAGGAAATCGCGTGACACTTCCATTTGCAACTCTGTCCTGCCTACCATCTGGCCATCTTCCACCTGTTCATAAGACTCCAGATCAAAACTGATGTCCACACCGCGGATATACCTATCTGACAGCCTGTTAAGCTGTTGCGACAATAACCGGCTGGCACTGCTTCTTGCAGTGGAGGTGATTCCCGGGCCTGCCGTGACAGCCGCGATGGGGTCATCCTGAATAAAGTTTCCCAGGATAAGCAGCGCAAATACCTGTTTGTTCAGCTCAGACTCACTCTCATTAAGCTCATTAAGTCTTGCCTGCAGCCTCCCCTCCATGGCGCCGCGATGTTCAGGGGGCAAACCCACCTCAAAACTGATCTCCGGGCCCATCAGATCCCCTTCCATCTTAAGAAAAACCTCAAAGGGATAGATCTGTCGAAAAGCGCTTTCATGCAGACTTGCAGCGGGGCCATGGGAATCCATCAACTCCCTGGATGATGTACGTACCGTATATTTTGCCGTGATATCTACACTGGCATCCAGGGGATCCCCGGTCCAGATGATATGACTGCCGCTTACGATATCAAAATTTCTCCTGATCACATCATAAAAAGTCATCTGGTATGCACCACGGGTGATTTCGTACCTTCCGGCCAAGCTGATCCGGCCGCCAGGATCGACGCCATAGGTGATCAGGCCCCCGCCCTGAATCTCCAGGATGTCACCGGCCACTTCATCGATCAGAATCCGCACATCGGTAGACGGATCAATCTCCACATTCACACTGACATCCAGGTTTTGAAAGGCAGACTGCATGGGTTCTATTTCTTCCGGACGCAAAGCCAATTCGGTAAACACATCCTCATAGACAGCCATGAATTCCACCACACCTTCGTCGCCAATGGCTTCAGGCATATATTGTGGTGGGATGAAGGTAAAGGAAGATCCTTGATTCAGCTTCAACCTGCCTTCGATTACCGGCCTTGCCATGTTGCCAGTCATGCTGAGGTCCGTATCGATAAGCAATCGGCCGAAAAACAGGTCATTGATGTCACGGGAGATATCCAGCAACAGGAAATCAGAGCTGGTAAGGCTCAAGTCAAAAGATATGTCCGAAAGGTCATGTATGCTGATGGTGCCGTCAAGGCTGGCAGGACGTTCACTTCTGTCGAGCAGGGTGAAGCTGCTGAACCGGACTTGTTGTTGATCAAACAATATGGTTTCTTCGGGTATGGTATACCTGGCATTCAGGAATGCTGCATGGAAGCCTACACGGTCGAAATGAACGACGCCATCCATATCTGGTTTTGCTGGTGGCCCAGTCAGGCGCAAAGCTCCGGATATCTGCCCTTCCATCTCCGATAGTTGTTCAAAAGTCAACGCTTCAAGAGCAGCCAGCTCCAGATTCTCCAGCTTCAGTTCAAAATCCATGAAGTCCTCATCTGCCTGGTGATAGGTGCCGGTAAGGTCGATCCGGTTACCGTATCCGCTTACTGAGGCATCCACCTGGTAAAAGCCGGGCACAGGACTAAACACAAGAAGCGCAACATCTCCGATGACATCCCCGCCATAGCCAAGCTCGTTCACTTGCAGATCCGCAGTAAAGGCCAGGTCATCAAAAAGATCGTACATAACAAGGTAACCGTCAATGACTCCTTGTGCGAAAGCTTCTCCTCCAAAAAGGTCAAACTTCCCGACGTCGATCTGCTGCAAGTACAGCCGCAAAGGAGAAGCCTCCCCTTTCCCATCGTCACTGCTGATGGCAATCTCCTTGTCCTGTTGATGGATGCGCATATCACGGGCCTGGATCTCCTGTTCAAAAATTCTCAGGAAATTTCCGGGATCCACCTGCCAGGGCTCCCTGTTCACCGTGATCGCGGTATCCAGACTAATTTCGGTATAGTTCGCTTCCTGTCTCAGGCTTCCTGCAAGATCAAGCCAGGGTTGACGCTGCATGTCTGCAAAGGCCAGACGATAGTCCAGTACCTGATCCATAAAGGAACCCAATGCATGGAAATCTTTAATGGTCAACGCATCACTGGAGAGCTCCGGGATCCTGAACGAAAAGTCCAGCATCGTGGCATCCGAACCAGCCTCCAGGGACAAATCCTTAATATGCCAACCGGCAAAGGTCATCTCCGGCATCATAACTTCCATGGCAAGTAAGCGATCCGTGCTATTAAACCGGGTTTGCAGGCTTATGGTTTCGAAATAGGAGATCTGGGGAAATAACAACTCATGAAAGTAGGGCGATGGGCGGATACTAAGAGAAAACTCAAAATGTTGATCGGGCATTTCGGGGTCATCCACATAAATATATCCATCATCCGGGTCCCTTTCCATTCCCAGGTAGGTCATGGCGTGATCAGCAAGGGCTGTGGGAATGGCTGCAGGCGAAATGCTTCCCTGGTATCTCCCTTCAAGCATCGGGGCAAATATTTCCGCAAAATAATAGGCATCGTTGGTATTGGTATTGAGGTGCAGGCTGTCCAGGTGATAAACATCCCTGTCCAGAAGCACGTAGGTGTCGTGTACGTATAGCCACCCATCAGGAAAGTCAGGTTTTTTCATGGTAAAAGAACCTTCGAGATGCGTTTGGATGGCAATCATCTCCTCTGTAAATTGCAGCGCATTGGCATTCAGGTGGTCCAGCTTCCAGTTTAGGGCAAACACTGGCTGTTCGACGTCAAGGGAGAGATCCGTTTCCAGGTTTAAGACGAGGTGTTCATCCTCATAGCCAATGGCTGTCTGAAAAAAACCTTCCACCCCGCTAACATGCACCACAAGAGCGCGATAGGTATAGTCATTGAACCTGAGGGAGTCAACATGCAAGTCAAGCTCCAGGTCCATATGGTTGGGGTCAAAACCCTTTCCGCTGGCCTGCAGATTCGCCGATAGATCTTGCAATAGCTCATCCTCGCCAAAGAAAGCCAGTGGTTGATTTCCGGTGATTTTCATGTTTCCCTGCCATGCAGGGGCCTCCTTATTTTCTGTTTCTTCGTAAGAAAAGGCTGCATTGGCGTATATAAAGTGGGAAGTGAGCTCCAGGTCCGAATCAAAACTTTGCAAACTGCCGGTGAACGCAGCTTTCATCTCTAATGTAGGAGGCAGGGTCAGTCCTTGGGGCCGGTTTTTTTCGGGAATGTAACCAATAAGGTACTGCGGATAGGCAGAAACATGTATTTCCGGCAAATCAAGACCAATATTTTCCATGTCCGGATATCCGCTGATGTGCCCGGCTGTATGAATGGAAAGCCGTTCACCCATCGCGAGATATAGGGTATCCAGTCGCAAAGCACCCAGCTGGCCTTTGGCCTGAAACACCATCTCAATGGGTGGTGCTTCATCATCCGGAAAGAGCATGTCAAGCTCAGGAAAAAGTCTACTTACATCACCACCTATCCGTGCTTTCCGGATATCCACATCGACGGGCACATGCACGTTCAGGTCAGGGCTACCAGGCAGTGACAGGCCTGCGAAGACATCCGCATCAATAAGGGACTCCCCGGTTTCCAGTTGCAGGTTGCTGACCATTGTATGGCGGCCAGAATACCATGATGCTGAAAGGTGTTTTACCTGGAACATATCACCCTTGGATAGCGTCAGGTGCTTAATATCAGCACTCAGCGTATCCGGCCCATAGAAAGCATCTGCAATTTTAAGCTGAACATCATGAAAGTGCATCCCTGCAGCGGCAGTCACCGGGATATCGGCCGAAAACTCCCTTACCGCAAAATGCATATCACTGAGGTTAAGGGCTCCCGGAGTGAGCGACAGGCGATCCATCGCAATTTCAAAGACAGCTTCCCCTTCGTGGGTATACAGAAAATCTACCTGCTCAAGTATAAGTTTTGCCAATGCGACATCCGGGGGTGTTCCAGGTTCATCATCCCGCTCCGGTGGTGGCAGGCCCCTTTCCCGGGCGTGATAATGTACATGACCGCCTGCAATCCGGGTTTTTTGTAATGCATACCGGGCATCAACCAAATCAAGAATATCTACGGAAGTATGGATGTGCTTCAGCTGCAACTGCAGATCGAGACCCGAAAAATAGTCGGCATAGCGAAAACGGATGTTATCGAGGCGCAAGGCACCCACGTCAAAAGTCCAGTTTGAAACATCCTGTGTCTGTTCGGTTGGCTCAGCCAAAGGCACTGCCTCCAAGTGATTGCCATCGATTAGATGCGAGTCAGTTATTGCCGAATCGTATTCGTCAACCGCCATGGCACCCGGGTCATTGCCCATTGCACGTATCAGCTGGTCATAATTGAACAACGTATCGGGTTTGAAGCGTGTCATGTATACCGTGGCATCCCTCAGGTTTAAGGTCCTGATCTTGACATGGTTTCGAAGCAGGCCGCAAAGATGCACGTCGATATTCAGCTCACCGGCATACAGTAAGGTATCTTTCCGCATGTCTTCGACAAACACCTCTTTGAGACTCACCGATCTTGGCAGCCGGATGCCCACACGGCTGACAGAGACCTCCGTGCCGGTCCTTGCCGACAGTTGAGCCGTCACATAGGCTGCCAGCCTGGTTTGCACAACTGGAAACTGCAATGCCACGACAATAGCCAGCATCAAAACAAACAAAAGCAACAAGACACGCCACATCCATCTGAGTAGTATGCGAATGAAAATCATATCAGTTCTCCCGCTTTCAATAAAACCTCGTCTCTTTTCAACATCGTATCTTTACAAATCTAAAGATACAAAAAAAGCCGAAGTAAAAACTCCGGCTTAAGCTTGTTGAATCCTGCTTTTATTAATCGAAGATCAGTAAAATAGCAACGCCATACTGATGCATCTTATTTCGATAACCTGAACTGCCATTATCAGTGATCGCCGCGCATAGACATGATATCGCGATCAAACACATATAAGCCATGTTTGCCAAGCAACTCCAGCTTGTCAATAATGCCTTGTACGGAATCTTCCTCTTCACGCTGCTCTTCAATGAACCACTGGATCCAGTTGTGCGTGGCAAAGTCTTTCTCATCAAAAGCCAGTGCCGCAATGTCGTTAATTGCACCGGAAACCATTTTCTCGTGGTCCAAAGCCGCATCAAATGCTTCTTTCACACCGGGAAAATCTTTTGGGGGCTTTTCCACCAGGGGAACCTCAGCATGACCACCACGTTCATTGATGTAGCGGATGAATTTCATCATGTGCTCACGCTCTTCTTCCGATTGGGCATAAAACCATTCAGCAATTCCTGCAAGCCCTTCATTCTCAGCCCATGAGGCCATGGCCAGGTACAAATGCGATGCATAAACTTCTTTGGCAACCTGATCATTCAGGATGTGTAACATTTTTGTTGATAGCATAATCTTTCGTTTTTGAGAGTTAATAGCGTTACATAAATCGAAACAAGCAGAATATGGATTTGTTTAGTGTTTCACAAAAGAAAATATTGCCTGAATAATAAAAATTGCAGGCTATTAAAGATGCCTGACTAAAGAAAAATACATAACTTTAACGTGTTTTTTAAGGTTAAGATTGAGATTAAGGTTGAGGTTAAGGTTGAGATTGAGCTTCATGTGGAGAATGGCTTAGATATTTGAAGTTGCCCAATAGCCAAAAGCTAACAGCCAATAGCCAACAGCCAAAACAGACATCTTGATATCATTTAATGCGAACACATTATGAGCAACAAGGACGAAATCATCTGTACCTGCAACGAGATTGCCCGGCAGGAGATTGAAGATGCCATACGGAACAAGAAGCTTAAAACCATTGAAGAGGTTGGCAACGAAACCACAGCTGGCACCGTTTGTGGAGCTTGTGTGGATGAAATTTTCCTGATCCTTGAGGCAATCAACGGCAAGGTTTCACTATAATGGCTTTTGGCTATTAGCTGTTGGCTGTTGGCAAGAAAGCCAAAAGCCAAAAGCCAAGAGCCAATAGCAGTCCTCTTGAAAACACAAGATAACCAACCAGTTACAAAAATACTCACAGATGAACTCAAGCCTTCCAAACAAATTTATCCCATTGGGATTTATCTTATTGCTTAATGTGTTACTGGCAATGCCCGGAGCACTGCAATCCCATGGGGCTGAACCTGAACCCGAATTTATAATCCCGTCTTTGAGAGACAGCCTTGAGCTGGCTGCTTTCATGGATGGGCTCATATCTGCCACGATGGATGATCACCGGGCTGCGGGTGCCATGGTAAGCATCATTCAGGATGGTGAGCTTTTGTTTCAGCGCGGCTATGGCTATGCAAACATAGCCGACAGCGTGAAGGTGGATCCTGAGAAGACCCTGTTCCGGATAGGTTCTGTTTCCAAGCTGTTCACCTGGATTGCCGTCTTACAGCAAGTAGAAAAAGGGAACCTCGATCTGGACAGGGATGTGAATGATTACCTTGAGACAATCAAGGTTCCGGACACCTACGAAGAGCCTGTTACCTTACGCAGCCTGCTTTCGCACACTCCAGGCTTCGAGGATGTCTTGCTGAAGCTGTTCATGCGTGAGGAGGATGAGATCCCATCATTACAGGAGATCCTGAAAGAGCAAATGCCCAGGCGCGTGAACCCGCCACTTGAGATAGCTGCTTACAGCAATCACGGGAGCGGACTGGCACAATACCTGGTGGAAAAGGTCACCGGGCTGCCCTTTGAGACATATGCCGATCGACACATTTTTGACCCTTTGGGGATGGAGGGCTCGACCTTCAGCCAACCTTTGCCAAGGCGTCTGGCACCCCGGATGGCCACTGGCTATGCTTTCCGCGACGGCGCTTTCCGGGAAGAAGGTTTTGAAATTGTACCGATGACCGGAGCCGGTGGTGCAAGCACCACTGCCGCAGACATGGCCATTTTCATGGAAGCCCTGCTGAACCACGGGCGCAGGGATACCATCAGCATCATGGATTCCCTCACCTTTTCGATCATGAAAACGCCGGTGCTAACCCATGCGAAAGGGATAAACCCCGCACTTCACGGATTTATGGACATCAGTCCGCAACATGTACGCGTCATTGGTCATGGCGGAAATACCTTCCTTTTCCATTCGCAATTGGCGCTGTTTCCCGAATACGACACAGGGCTTTTTATATCCTTCAGTGGAAATGACGCAGGACTCGCCTACAACCAGGTGGTGAAGCACTTCATCAAGAGGTTTTATCCCAATCAGGAAGAAGCTCCGCCCACGATCACACTGGACAAGGATTATCTTGAGGGCTTTTCCGGCTCCTACCTGTCAAACCGCCGTCCTCATTCAGACATTCTCAAAGTGATTGGCCTCACCAACCGGTTGGAAGTGAAGGTAAAAGACAATAAACTCTTGTATACGGACTTTTATGGCAACAGCTATCTTATTCCTGCCATTGACAGCACCACATTCTGGATCCCTGAAAAAAACACCCTGGTGGGTTTTGACCGCCTCCATGGCAAAAAGGCACAACGGTTATATATGAGCGATTTTCCCATAATGGCCGGAGAACGTCCTGGATGGCAATATCATACAGGTCTGCACACATTGATTTTGACAATGACGCTGATCTGCATCCTTTACATCATCATTGTATGGCCGTGGCTCTATTTAGCTCGACGACTATATGACAAAAAACCAAGAACGCGCAAGCCACTGCCTGTCTTTTCCAAAACAGTGGCGTGGATCACATCACTCTTCATGCTGTTGTTTTACCTCCTGGTAATTACGGCTGCAGGAGGCGAAGAGATCATTTTTGGTATTCCCCGTGAAATACGCATCGCCCTGTTTTTCCCATTGGCTGCTATTCCATTTATCATCATGATGATAGCCACCAATGTATATGTCTGGAAACAACCACAGACAAAGAATCTCAGCCGGATATTCTACAGCCTGACCACGCTGGTTTTCATCCTCACCATCTGGCAGCTTTACTTCTTTAACATGCTGGGATGGCAGTTTTAGGGTTGATGATCATCACACTAAAAAACCTGTAATCAATAATCAGGCAGGCCTAAAGCCAAAAACCATTAGCTAAAAGCCAATAATCAACAGCTAACAGCCTAATGCTAAAAGCCAAGAGCCAAAAGCTAAAAGCTAATAGCTAAAAGCCAACGACATGTGGACAAACTCAAAGACAATGCAACCCCTTCTATTGGTCGTTTTTTTGCTGACGTTTTATGCTTGCGGTCCGGAAACAGAGAAAAACGACTGGCCTGACAGCAGAATCAACACCTGGCTGGCGTTTTACAACCTGGAATATGATGGTTTTGAAAAAAGCCATCGGTTTGAAAGGCCCTATGCGGTCACCTATGATTTCAACACCGAAAAGGATGACCTGTTTGCAGCGTTTTATGTGTATAACACTGACTCCACAAAAGCCATCGACCTTGACAGTTACCATCTGGTACTTGAACAACGGGACGATGGCACATTATTCTCCCGGGGGCGGGAGCCTGACATGGAGGTGGGCCTCATCCGGTTTGCCAAAGGTAAGCGCATACGTATGCTTTTTTGCGGCCCCCCCTGTGTTTTTGAAGAGGCTGCCTTTGACCCCGAAGGACGCATGGTGGTCGCTGGTCATATTGAGAATGACCGCGGATACAAGCCAGTACTGTGGGTGATGTCACCCACCGGAACATATATCGAACAGCATGCATATTTGAAAGATGAGGAACGCATCCATCCCGCAACGGAGATTCGCTACATAGCTGATGTCCGCCTGAAAGAAGTTACTTTCTGGCATGATGACAAAGCACCATCCCTGGATGTCCCTCTTTAAACATATCTTACACATAGCGCGTTTGGAAGAATTGCATTATTCATAAACAGCATGAATAATACAGGTAAGGTATGCCATTGCTGATGGCAATCCGAAAACATTCCGGGTTTATCTTCCGCGTTCTTTTTTCTGCCGAAAGGGGCTTCACTATTTCGTGGAAACCCTTATATTTTGTACATTTGCGGCGGTTTTAAGTTTTACTTTTTTGCTTTTAATCAGCCCATGTGTCTAAATATTATTTCGCCCACCCGTTTTGTTTTTCTTTTTTTGCTACTAAGCCCGGTTTTGACACTGGCAAGTGAGGGGCGCAAATCACTTACCGCCATTCGCACAGAAGCCCCTCCGGTAATAAACGGCACCCTGCAGCATCCATCCTGGGAAAATGCCCCGGTAGCCACTGACTTTCATCAGTACGAACCCCACAATGACCGTCCGGCCAGCTTTGAAACCGAAGTAAGGGTCCTTTATGATGATGATGCCATTTATATCGGAGCAAGAATGTTTGACCCCGAACCGGATCGCATCCTCAGAGAACTGGGGCTTCGCAACTCCGGTCATGACCTTAACGCAGACCGCTTTTATGTGGAGATCAACCCCTTCGATGACGGCATTAACGGGTTTCGTTTTCAGGTATCCGCTTCCGGTGTGCAGACAGATGCCAACCTTTCGAGCGGTGGCAGACACGGCGACCTGAACTGGGACGCTGTATGGGTAAGCGAAACCAACATTACCGAAGAGGGGTGGATCGTGGAAATGATGATCCCTTATTCGGCCCTGCGATTCCCGAGAAATGACATGCACGAGTGGGGCATCAATTTCTGGCGGGAAATCAGAAGGACAAGGGAGCTGACAAGCTGGAACTTCGTAGATCGTCGTGTAGGAGACGAACTGACCCATATGGGTCAACTGAAGGGTATCAACGGAGTGACTCCACCGATGAGGCTGTCATTTTACCCCTACATCTCCAATTATGCGGAAAAGAATGGTTTTGACAGAGGCTGGGCAAACTCCTTTCATGGTGGAATGGATGTAAAGTACGGCATTAGTCCGAGCTTTACGATGGACATGACGCTGATCCCTGACTTCGGGCAGGTTCAGTCGGACGCGAAAGTGCTCAACCTCAGCCCTTTTGAGATCCGTTACGATGAGAACAGGCAATTCTTTACTGAGGGCACAGAACTATTTCAGAAAGCAGACTTGTTTTATTCCAGGCGTGTGGGCGACAGGCCCGTGGGATATCACCTGGCATCGCAGCGCCTGGAGCATGGCGAAAAGATTAAAGACAACCCCCTGGAGACCCAGATGATCAACGCCACTAAGATATCCGGGAGAACATCCGATGGCCTTGGCCTGGGATTTTTCAATGCCATGACAAGTGCCAGCAGGGCCATCCTGCGAGATACCATCGCTGATGAAACCAGGAAAATAACCACCCAGCCCTTCACCAACTACAACCTGGTTGTCATAGATCAAAGTTTGCGAAACAATTCCCATGTAAGTCTAATAAACACCAATGTGGCCGGTTCGGCATATGGCTACACTGCGAACGTGACTGGGACGGATTTTCGTGTACTCGACAACAGTAACATGTATCAGCTAAGCGGATTGGGAGCCCTTAGCCAACAGTATTATTCAGGAGAAGACAATGTATTTGGATACAAGTATGATGTGCGTATTGGCAAGACCGGAGGCACCTGGCGTGCCCATTATGACCGCAGCGTGCTCAGCGACACATACGACCAGAATGACATGGGTTTTTTACGACGCAACAACCAGATCAGTGACGGTATTACCGTCAGCCATCATGTATTTGAGCCTTTCTGGCGTTTCTGGATGTTTACCAATACCTTGTCGCTTAAATATTTCAGGCTTTATGAACCCAGGACGTTTACCGGGATGGAACTGAGTCATCGCATGATGATGCTGTTTGACACCCGTTTCCACATCAGCCTGAACACCACATACCAACCCCGGGGAGCACGTGATTATTACGAACCACGTGTGCCCGGCAGGTATTACCGCACAGATGAAGCCGTGCGCATGCACATGAGCTACTCTTCAGATTACAGGAGAAGGCTCTTTGTCGATGGAAGTTTTAACTTCGGCAGGACACACGCAGCCGACAGAACAGATGAATATGGTTTTATGCTAAGACCCACATTCCGGGTCAGCGACCGCCTGAATGTGTCTTATGGCTTTGAATACAATGAGCTGACCAACGACATCGGTTGGGTACCCCATACTGTTCCGGATACCATCTATTTCGGACGCCGCCAGTCACCCACCATGATCCATACCATGAGATCCACACTGATCTTCACCAATGACCTCTCCCTCAACTTTGATTTAAGGCACTACTGGTCGAGGGTCGAATACGACGGACGGTATTATCACCTTGAACCGGACGGCCATCTGTCACCCATTGCCGATGACCTGGAAATAGCTGATATCAACTACAATGCCTTCACGATTGACATGCTGCTGACCTGGCACTTTGCCCCAGGCAGCCAGATGACCCTTGCCTGGAAAAACGTCATCGACCACCGGGACAACATCCTTGCACCTGGTTATATGGATAATTTCCGGGATATGCTGGAACACCCGCAGATCAACAGCCTATCCATTAAAGTTTTATACTACCTGGACTTCCATTCGATACAAAGCCTTAACCAGCGATTGCGCCATGGCTGAGTAAGGCAAGTTTTCCGGCATTCCTCATAAAGACATTTCTGGCTGCAGGCAATTGTTTTGGAAATCATTATCTTTATTCCCCTTAAATTCTTGACATTTCGACATTTGTCTTTTTGTCTTTTTGTCCTTTTGTCCTTTTGTCCTTTTGTCACTCTTATGTATGCGGATACTCATTAAAAACGGCACCATCGTGAATGCCTCCGGCGAAATGCAGGGGGATATCCTCACCGGTGATGGCGTGATTCAGCAGATTGCAAAAGAGATCAACACAGACCATTTCAAACCGGACCAGGTGATTGATGCAAGCCAGCGGTTAGTCATCCCCGGTGGCATCGACCCCCACGTGCATATGCATTTACCCACAGGAGCCGGACATTCCTCGGACGATTTCCTGAGTGGCAGCAAAACGGCACTGGCCGGCGGCACGACTACTCTGATCGATTTTGTGACACCCCAAAGGGGCCAGTCGCTGACCGATGCCCTGGCAGTACGAAAAGAAGAAGCGGCTTCTTGTCTCACGGATTACAGTTTTCATGTCAGTCCGGTGGAATGGCGTGATACCACGGCCGAAGAGATGCAGGCTGTCATTAAGGAGGGCATGACCTCTTTTAAGGTGTACATGGCCTATAAGGATGCGATCGGAATTGATGTCCCTGTGCTGGAGCAGGTCATGCAAACGGCGGCGAGCAATAAGGCTTTGGTCACCGTGCATGCCGAAACCGGCGACGAGGTGGATCGCCTGCGTCGGCAATTGGCAGATAGCGGACAAACAAGTCCGGCTGCCCATCCCAAAAGCAGGCCACCCCACACCGAGAGTGATGCGGTAAAAACAGCCATTGAGACAGCCCAAAAAACCGGATGCAGATTATATATCGTGCATGTGTCTGCTGCCGACTCGGTGAAATACATCCGCAAAGCGCAAAAGGATGGCCAGGAGGTTTATGGTGAAGCCTGTACGCATCATCTCTTGTTAGACGAAGGTCTTTATGATGGGGCTTTTGAAGAGACGGCACCCTATGTACTAAGCCCTCCTCTGCGCAAGGCAGCGGACCGCAAGGCCCTGATGGAGGGGCTCCGGGACGGAACCCTACAGGTCGTGGCTACCGACCATTGTCCGTTTTTTATGCATCAGAAGAAACAAGGGCTGGAAGACTTCCGCAGGATCGCGAATGGCGCAGGCAGTGTGGAACACCGGTTGGTCCTTTTATACACCATCGGGGTGCAGAAAGGCCAATTGAGCAACCGGAATTTTGTGAACCTGTGCGCCACCAATGCAGCAAAAACTTTTGGTCTCTATCCCCGCAAAGGGGTTATTGCTGAGGGCAGCGATGCCGACCTGGTGATCTGGGATCCCCGCAAGACAGATGTGATTTCCGCCTCGACACACCTGCAGCGAAGCGACTTTAACATCTATGAAGGGATGGAAACAACCGGCAAGGCAGTGGTCGTAATCAAGGGCGGGCGGATCGCCTTCCAGGACGATCGCTTTCACAAAATCCCACCCGGTGAGCTATTGCAGCGTTCCTGCCCATGATACCGGCATTTGCGTGCATCTGTGAAATCCATTTGTGTTAATTTGTGGATAACTTCAAAGGTCAAATCGCTTTAACTTCTTAGACCAGGTTGGCAAACCCCATAAACGCCAGGGCGAGGATACCGGCTACTACGAGTGCGGCAGGTGCTCCACGCATGCCTTTGGGTACATCCACCAGGTCAAGATGCTCACGGATACCGGCAAAAAGGATGATGGTCAGGGCAAATCCCAGCGCATGCCCGATGGCAAACACCACCCCTTCGAGCAAATGAAACCCGTAGTCTTCGCGTACGGCCAGGATTGTCACACCCAGGATGGCACAGTTGGTCACGATCAGCGGCAGAAAGATCCCGAGTGCCTGGTAAAGTGCCGGACTGACCTTTTTCAGTATGATTTCCACCATTTGCACCAGTGAGGCAACCACCAGGATATAAGATATGGTTTGCAGATAGGTAATGTCAAATGGGGTGAGGATATAGTTATAGATCAGAAATGTCACGAGCGTAGCAAGTGTCATCACGAACATCACGGCTCCTGACATCCCTATGGAAGTAGATACCCGGGCCGACACCCCAAGGTAAGGGCAAATCCCCAGAAACTGGGCAAGCACGATGTTGTTGACAAAGACGGCTCCTATAATGATGATGATATATTCCATGGTGTGAAGCTTTAATAGAGTTTCTTTTTCACAATATTGTTGAGGGCTACCAGGTAGCCCAGGCCAATGAATGCACCGGGTGCCAGCACAAAGACCAGCATGCCGTCACCAGCATAAAGCGAAAGGCCGAATATTTCTCCGGTGCCGAGGACCTCTCTCAGGCCACCCAGCAGGGTAAGGGCAAAAGCAAAGCCCAATCCCATTCCCAGGCCATCGACAATCGAGCTAAACGTATTGTTCTTGCTGGCAAATGCCTCTGCACGCCCCATGACCAGGCAGTTTACCACGATCAGCGGGATAAAAAGGCCTAATGATTCAAACAGTGCCGGCATATAGGCCTCCATCACCAGGTCGGTGATGGTTACAAAGGATGCGATCACCACGATAAAAGAAGGGATGCGCACCTTGGAGGGAATAAAATTCTTAATCAGTGAAACCACGATATTCGATGACACCAGCACAAAGGTGGTGGCCAGTCCCATACCCAGGCCGTTAAAGGCGGAAGTGGTTACACCGAGGGCGGGGCACAACCCCAACAGCAAAACAAATACCGGGTTGTCCTTGACAAAGCCTTTGGTGAAATTTTGTATCTGTCCCATAACTTATTCCTTTTCCAAGTTTATGATACTGGCATGATGCTCCCTGAAGGTCTGAAATGCCCTGTCGATGGCATCACAATAGGCACGTGCCGTGATCGTGGCCGCGGTAATGTTATCGATATCACCGCCATCGGGTCGTACCTTAAGGGTTTGTTCGTGTGGGTCAAAGCCCTGGAACTGATCACTCCAGTCGGATTTGTCTTTTTCGATTTTGTCTCCAAGTCCGGGAGTTTCAGCGTGTTCAAGGTGAACGACGTCAAAGATCTGGCCGTCGGGATTGAATCCCACCATGGCCCGAATCAGTCCGCTATAGCCCATTCCCGTGTATGTGGCCACGGCCACGCCGACAAGCTCTCCATCCTTATAGCCCAGGTTAAACTGCAGGGAATCGCTCCCTGTGGGTGGCATGAAGCTTTTTTCAACCAGCTCGTCAAATTCGGGCAACACCCGGCTGATCGCTTCCTGCCGGGCAGCTTCCCGTGCACGTGCGATGGGCTCCTTGGTGAGGTTATATACAGTTGCCAAAGTGAAGGATGCTGCAGCTGCTACAATGATCAGGGTCAGCACCATGTTGGCGAATGTAGATTCTTTTTTAGCCATTATTATCCTCCTCCCCGAATCTTTTTGGTTTAAATCCACGGTTTATCAGTGGCACGAATGCGTTCATAATCAAAATAGAAAATGCCACCCCTTCCGGATAGGCCCCGAAGAACCGGATGATCATGGTGAGCAGGCCGCAGCCCACGCCAAAGATGATCATCCCCCAGGGTGCCATAGGGCTGGTTGTATAGTCGGTAGCCATATAGATGGCTCCCAGCATCAAGCCGCCAGTAAGGAGCTGGAATACAGGATCCGGGTATACTTCGGGATTGATGAGCCAGAACAGGGCAGCAAAGATGGCTGCAGACCCGATGAAGGCCACGGGGATATGCCAGCTGATGATCTTTTTG
>PWNO01000312.1 GCA_003557765.1 Bacteroidales bacterium | reverse complement strand
TGTTGGGTATCGGAAAGCTGTTCGACATGTCTGCCGGGCTCAATGCCACCATCCTGATGACGTCCAAAAAATACAGGTATGACCTGTTTTTTACACTCAGCATGGTGTTGTTTGCAGTGGCTGCCAACATGCTGCTGATACCAAAACTGGGCCTGGAAGGCGCAGCGCTTGCAAGTACCCTGACACTCATCTTGTTCAACTTATTGCGGATCGCATTCATTCTGCACCATTACCAGATACAGCCATTTGCCAGGAAACAGGTCTGGGTGCCGGTGATATTGGCTGTGGTCATGGTCTTGTCTGCCCGGGTTGAACCTTTTGTGCACGTACTCATTGACCTGCCGGTGCGATCAGCAGTGGCAGCTGCACTGCTGTTGCTGCCGGTGCGTGCCCTGCGCATATCTCCTGAGTTGAACCGTTGGACAGAAGACCTGTTGGGTAAGATCAAGGTGTATTTCCGGGCAAAATGACCAGAGAGGCGTCTTGTTGCTCTCTTGGCGAGGACAGCCAAAAAACATGCTCCATCTTATGCTAAAAGAAATCTACAGAAGGTTAAACGTATACAGCACCATCGGCTGGTATTACTTCAGGCGGTTTATCAGGCAACACCCCTGGCTGAAAAAGTCATACCACCACGTACCCGGAGCAGGTGCGGGATTTCGGGACTTCCTTAACCGTATTCCTGCAGATAAATTGTTTGTGCACGTATCGCTTTCGGCAGCCAATAGATTTACTGATCAGCCAGATAAGTATGCTGTCCTGATGCAGCATTTCCGGGACCATTTCTCCATCATTGCCTCACAGGCCTTTACACCACAGGTAAGAAAAACCCGGGTATACGATCCCTTATCGACTAAACCGGCCTACGGTGCCTTTGCAAAAAACTTTTTTCGGCGGGATGCGGAGTTCCGGAATCATGACCCCTGTTATTCAGTGATGGCAAGTGGAAACGTGTCCTGGGACGAAAAGGCGGCCTCCTTTGCCCGTGATGGGGTATTCCAGCAGATGATGGACGAAGACTTTTATTGTCTGAATATCGGCCTGGATCATATCACGTCCAGCCTGATGCATTACGTTGAATACCGGCACAAGGTACCTTACCTGCTATTTGGCAATGAAAGGTTCAGGCTGGTGTTGAATGGAAAGGAACACGAGGTGTCGTATTGCCTGCATCAAAACAAGGCAGCCTATTCCGTGAAAGGCTTTGTGTGGTGGAACCGTTACCGGTTGATGCAAGACCTGAAAAAAACGGACATCGTGCAGCATGATACGCTGCACGGTGTCCGTGTATATGCTTTCTCTATGCGTGAGTTGTACCAGTTCGTAAGCGACAAGGTGAAAAAAGACCCCTTTTATCTGATTACATGGTAAAACGGATGCTGTGAACCTACTCCAGCCCAACGTTCACCCTGACATCCACCACGCGCATGGTGTGCTCCCACTCATCTGATTGTAACATCTCCAACATTTCTTCCATTCGGTCTCCCATCATTCGCTCTACCATCTGTCGTTGCTGTTCAGGCATTTGCCCCAGCTCCCGCTCCATTTCTTCTATTGCAGCTTCGATCTCCGCACGCTCTTCGTCAGAGATCATGTCGCTGATCCCGGTGATCATGGTTACCTGCTCAAAAGCAATGGGCATGCCTTCAAACTCACGGTAATCACGGAAATGCATGACCGGCTCAATTACCCGTGTTTCTCCATCAATGTGGGCTTCTACCTTAAATTTCATCTTACGCATGACATAGTTGCCCGTGTCGAGATACAAATGGAGCTCAGTAGCTGTTTCAGCCATGTCATCATCTTCCTCAATGAAGCCTTCGAGTTCGTCAATAAACAGCACGTGCACTTCGTATCCGTCCACTTCTTCGGTGCCCAGGTAGCGGGCCCGTTCTTTCATCATACGAAAAATCTCAGGTGAGAAAAGGTCTGTATCATCAGCACCGGCTGCAGCGCTGAACTCACCTTCGATCCGTGGCTCGGAATAAGCGGCCATGTAAGGGCGGCCGTTATCATACCTTTTAACGAATGAGGCTTCGTAGTACTCATATTCGACAACGTAATCGTCGATGCGTTGAATGCTTTCTTCGTGCTGCTGCCTTGCTGATTCAAGGATCTCCGCAGCCTGCTGATCCTGGTATTGAGCAGCAGCCGGGTTAATGAAACCTGCCAGCATGGCGACAAAAGCCATAACGGCCAGTGAGGTGCTTTTGAGTTTGTTCATATGGACTCCTTCCTTTTTGGTTTTTCCTGGTTTAACAAATGTAACGATTTATACAACATATTCAGCTTCTTATTGTTTAATACATTTGTGCGAAATATGCTTAACCTGTCAAATATTTGCGATTTCAACATTTCGACAATATTTACACACATCAACCCGGCTATGCTGCCAACGGGATTAACCTAAAGGACAATGATTATTATATGGCGGGTGGGACTTCGATAAACCATAAAAGCAATGTCAGCAATCGATATTTACTATCTTTGATATGGTTATTAATTCAGGCATTGCTGAACAGCGACCCAAGTACCTATGGCAAGGGATAGCACATGATGACAAATCATTCAAGGGATTATAAACGATTTGACATTCTGCCGGATCCGATGCAGGTGTTAAAATGTATGCAAGCCTGGGCTGGTGATGCGCTGCAAACCTGTATCTTATTGAATTCCAACGAATACCAGAGCGACCCTTATTCAAGTTTTCCATGGGTGTTTGCGATGGGGGTGCACGATTTGTTTGAAGCCGGAGAAAATGATGCCTTTGAGGGGCTGAAGACATATTCTGATTCCCGTGATGACTGGTTGTTTGGGTATTTTGCCTATGATCTCAAAAACCAGCTGGAGCCGCTTACTTCAAAAAACCCCGACCATTGGGATTTGCCCTTAATTCGCTTTTTTTCACCTGTAATCCTGATCCTTCCCGAGGCCCATGGCATCCGGATTGGCACCGTACCGGGATACGGCCGCTTTTCCGATACAGAGCAGGTGGCACGTGCACTGAAACAGTCATTTGCGGCAGACGAACATACAGTTCGTGTGGGAGAAGAAACAACAAAACCGCATCAACCAGCTGCTCCGCAAGGCGAACAAACTTCTTCAGTGGGCAAACAAAATGGTCATATGCGCCAACAACCTCCGTTGGCAGACCCGGGAGAAAACCAAAATCTCCTGATCAGGGCGAGGGTGGATAAAGCGCGCTATTTACGTCAGCTGAAGGCGATCAAAGACCATATCCAGGCAGGCGACATCTATGAGATGAATTACTGCATGGAATTTTATGCTGAACAAGCCAATATTCGTCCTGTAAGGGTATATGAGGCACTTAACCATTTGTCTGAAGCCCCGTTTTCCTGTTTTTATCAACATGGGGATTTTTATCTGCTGGGATCCAGTCCGGAGCGGTTCATGAAAAAACAGGGCCAGAAGCTGTTCTCGCAGCCCATTAAGGGTACTGCACCACGTGGAAAGGATGCCGCTGAGGACCTTCGCATCAGACATGCCCTGTATGAGGACGCCAAGGAGCGAAGTGAAAACGTGATGATCGTGGATCTGGTGCGCAATGATCTTTCACGGACAGCAGTGAAAGACTCCGTGCGGGTGGAAGAGCTGTATGGCGTATACCCTTTCAGGCAAGTGAATCAGATGATTTCCACTGTCAGCTCACGCCTGCATCCTGATCACCATTACCTGGATGCCATCCGCCTGGCATTCCCTATGGGGTCCATGACAGGCGCACCAAAATTCAGGGCCATGCAACTCATAGATCATTATGAGGATACCCGTCGTGGCCTCTATTCCGGCTCTGTAGGCTACATCACACCAGAGAAAAACTTTGATTTTAATGTGGTGATCCGCAGCATACTATATGACCGGGCCAGAAAGTTCTTGTCGTTCATGGCAGGTAGTGCCATTACTATTGGTTCGGTGCCTGAAAGGGAATATGAAGAGTGCCTGCTTAAAGCCAGGGCGATGGCACAGGTTGTCGGAAGAAACCCATTGAAGCAGGTATGATTTTTGGTGTGAATGGTTTTGAGGTTGGAGATACACAGGTACGGGGTTTGAATTGTCTGAAATGAGCATAGACAGCACCCCGGACTGTCCGCAGTTTGAGCTTCTGTAAAGAGGTGTTAGTCTGCATCTGTGAGCTTTTTGTGTCCATCTGTGGATGTTAAGAAACCAATAACCCCATAACAAACCAGTATTTCTTTAAATCAGCAACATATTGACAGCTAACAAAAAATGAACCCATGAACAAATTACTGCCTTTATTATTGGTTGTGGCGATATGCCTGATGACAAACGGAGTGGCCCATGGAGATGAGCCTTCCGTCAGTGACCTGAGTCCCCGTGAACGAACCTTTGTCGGCGGGTTCCTGGGCTTGCAGCTGGGATCGTTCACTTCGATAAGCCTCAATCTGCATGCAGGATACAGGATTACCAACAGGTTTTCTGCAGGACTTGCCGGCAGCTATCATTTTGCCAACGACAGTTGGTTTGGGCAATCTTATTCCTCACACATGTATGGAGGCAGTGTGTTTGCCCGGTTCCGGCTCTACTCCACATTATTCATTCATGGCGAATATGAAAGAATGCGGCTGGAATCAAGACTGCCGCCATATGACCCGCAGTTTGACCCGGATGACAGGTCAACTGTTACAGAGGATAACTATTTCCTGGGTGCAGGATATGGTATACCTTTGTCGGAGCGTCTAAGACTGAACATCCTGGCACTTTACAACTTTAACACTGAAAGCCAGGCTTATCTCGACAACCCTTTCTTCCGTGTGGGCGTGGATATCTTCCTGTAACCATGCCTTTCAAACACCACCATGTCAGCCATAACCCCATAACATGGCTGACAGCGCCATGCATGTATTTTGGGAGACTCCTCCCTTCCAGGTGTCTCCCGCAATGGAATCCCTCACTGAATTAGGGCTTACGAACCGCATGCTTATCTTTATCTTATGCTCCCTTAAGCATAACCTTAACCTCATCCTTAACCTCACATCCACCTTGCTTTGAAGCATCCACATGTGCTAAACAAAATACCCAGTATATTGGTTATTCTTTTATTCCCGAAAAAAGCATCATTTTTCAAATAAAAACAAAACAGATAGACGATGAAAACAGATCTTGACATTGCCAGGGCTGCAACGATGCGCCCCATCACTGAAGTAGCTGCGAAGCTGGGGATTGAAGAATCCGACCTTTATCAGTATGGGAAACATATGGCCAAGCTGCCGCTCCGCCTCATTGATGATAAGTTGGTGAACAAGAAAAAGCTGGTGTTGGTGACGGCCATTACGCCTACTCCTGCGGGAGAGGGCAAGACGACCACCTCGATAGGCCTTTCTGAAGGGTTGAACAAGATGGGCGTGAAGTCTACGGTGGTGATTCGTGAGCCTTCGCTGGGCCCGGTATTTGGCATCAAAGGTGGCGCTGCCGGTGGCGGACACGCCCAGGTGCTTCCTATGGAAGACATCAACCTGCACTTTACCGGCGACCTGGCTGCTGTGGAAAAAGCCCACAACTTGCTATCGGCTTTGGTTGACAACCACCTGCAAAGCAAGGAAAACTCCCTTAACCTTGATCCACGCAAGATCATATGGAAACGTGTGATCGACATGAATGAGCGTGCCCTGCGTCACATCGTACTGGGGCTTGGTGGTCCCAAGCAAGGTATGCCACGTGAGACCGGCTTCGACATCACGGCAGCTTCAGAAGTGATGGCTGCATTATGCCTGGCCAAAGATCTGGAAGACCTGAAAGAAAAGTTTGGCAACATCTTGGTAGGATTCACTTTTGACGACAAGCCGGTTTATGCCAGAGACTTTAAGGCTGAGGGTGCCATGGCTGCCCTTATGAAATATGCCATTATGCCTAACCTGGTGCAAACCCTGGAAGGCAATCCGGCCATTGTACACGGTGGGCCGTTTGCAAACATCGCACAGGGTACGAACACCCTGATAGCCACTAAGATGGGATTAAGCTTGTCTGATTATGTGGTTACGGAAGCTGGGTTTGCCTCCGAACTTGGTGCAGAAAAATTCCTGAACATCAAATCCCAGTATGGTGGATTGTCTCCAAATGCTTCCGTGGTGGTAGCTACGATACGGGCACTCAAATATCACGGAGGTGTCAAGCTGGCCAACCTGAAGGAACCCAACGTGGAGGCTGTAACTAAAGGGCTGGAAAACCTGGAGAAGCACGTGGAAAACATGAAGCACTTCAACCTCCAGCCGGTGGTCGCCATCAACAAGTTCCCCACCGACACCGACGAAGAGATTCAGGTAATCAAAAAACACTGTGAAGAGCTGGGTGTGCGTGTCGCTGTATATGAAGGCTGGGAAAAAGGTGGTGAAGGAGCTATGGAACTGGCCAAACTGGTTCACGATGCTGCTGAGAGCTGTACAACCTGTTTTGAACCCCTTTATGATTTTAACTGGGATATTGAGAAAAAACTGCACACCATTGCCACAAAGCTTTATGGTGCTGATCATGTGGAATACACGGTGAAGGCCAAGTCCCAGATTGCACAGTTCGAAAAAATTGGATTGGACAAACTGCCGGTATGCGTAGCAAAAACCCAGAAGTCTCTGTCGGATGACCAGTATAAACTGGGCAGGCCCAAAGGGTTTGCCGTGAAGATCCGTGAGTTTGAGGTCGCAGCAGGTGCCGGGTTCATCATCCCCATAGCCGGTACCATCATGCGGATGCCAGGACTTCCCTCACAACCCTCTGCCGAAAAAATTGATATCGACAATGAAGGGAATATTTCCGGACTATTTTGATTTTTTTACTTATCCCTGTAACCTTTCATGCACTTTTGAGTATAACCTGAAAAGATGATACTTAAAAGTGCATGATTATGAAAAAGATGAGACAAGTAAGCATATTAGCCATTCTGAGCTTATCAATGGCAATGTTTTCAAATGTCCTGATGGCTGAGGAAAACAACCAGACCAATGATTTCAATAAATTTTCTTTTGGCTTTCATGGAGGTGCTTTAACGGGATTTACAGACATTAAGGAAAATAACTTTTTTCCTGATTCTGACGAAATAACCTATGGAGGTGGCATATTTTTCAATTACCACTGGTCGCCGGTGCTGACACTGCAAACCAACTTTCTGTATGGTGAGTTGAAAGGCATTGACACAAACCGGGACTGGGAGTTTGAAACAGAGCTGTTCGAGGCTACCATAAATGCACGGCTTAGCTTGAATTCCCTTCTGCGCCCTCATGGCACTACAAACGAAAAAGTAAACTTTTACGCCTCATTGGGGGCCGGAGCATTGGCATACCGGTCACAATGGTTTGAGGGCGGAAACCTGGAAAATTTTTATGGTTATGAAGCTGACGGGTTTACTTCTGACGACCCTGAGATCGAATTAAGTATTCCCATTGGTTTGGGGATTAACTTTAAAATATCTGAGCGTTTTGACCTGGGCATTGAATCGGGTTTTCGCTTTACCTCCAGTAACCGCTTGGATGGTCGCCCTATAATAGGGTCCAGGAGAGACATGTTTAACTATACCCGTGTAGGAATTACCTTCCGGCTGGGTCCAAACACCAACTCGATGGACTGGGCGCCACCCTCACAAGTGATGTATCCTGGAGATGTTGCACGTATGGATGAAATGGACAGAAGGTTGGACACCTTGTCTGAAGACGTGGTTGATCTTCGTCAAGCCCGTGATCAAGACATGCAAGACGTGATGGTTAGGTTAGACAGCATGTCTGAAGAGACAGCTGAGGTCATGCAGCGCACCATGCAGCTCTTTGGCGCAATTGAAGATGTAAGCCAGGAGTTTTACAGGCTGCAGGAAGATATGGAGAAATTAAAAGAAGCACCGGATCACTTTTATGCTGTTCAGGTTATGGCACTTATGGAAGAAATGCCTGTGGAAGAAGCCCGCAAATATCTTGGCATCACTCAGGAAGTCAGGGTTTATCGCATCAATGGATGGTATAAATATATCTCAGGGCAATACAATAACCTTGAAGATGCCATACTGCATATGCAGCGCATATGGGGGCAGGGAGTCCGGGATGCCTTTGTGGTGGAATACAGGGACGGAATATTATCACCCAGATAAGTCATATTGCTAAGCAAAACAACGTGAAATGAAACGCTGTCACCGGATTACCGGTGGCAGCGTTTTTATGCTGTTATTGACAAGCATATTTTCATGGCAGCCAGATCAAAGCCTTGTTGCACCCAGCCTTAAGATGAAAAAACATCCTGGCCATGCATGCCCTGAAAGAGAAACAGCCTGGGCACAGACAGGGTTAATGTACATCCAGACCATGGCGCATATAGATCAGGTGCTCCATGGTTTTGAGGATCTCCGCCATATATTCGTTTACGGCTTTAACACTTCCGGGAAGCGTATAGATGAGGGTTTCGCCGATGAGACCAGCTATCCCACGGCTCAACAGGGCATTGGGTTTTTCCTGCCCGTATTTGATCCGGATCATTTCCATGATGCCAGGGATCTCCTTGTCGAGCATGGGTCGTATGGTTTCTACCGTTACATCGCGTGGGCCAATACCCGTTCCGCCAGTGGTGATGATAACGTCTGCCTCATCATAAGTGGACTTCTCTATCAGCACACTTAGGCTGGAAGCATCATCCGGAATTACACTGTGGCTCACTTCGATGTTTCTCGGCTTATCGCTGAAGTGCGTTTGAAGGAGTTCCACAATGCGTGGCCCGCTTTTATCTTCGTATACCCCCTTGCTGGCCCTGTCGCTCAGGGTAACCACATGGAAATGAAAAATCCGGGGCTTGTAGGTCAGCACATCACCCGGTTTGACAGATCCCTGGCGAATGACCCTGGCAAATATACCTTCCTTAGGCATCACACAGTTGCCAACCTCCCTGAAGATGGCGCAGGCTGAACCATGACAGGCCTTGCCGATCTGGGTGACTTCCAGCTCCACATGTTCACCTGAAAAACGATCCAGGGGCGAGGTCCTGACCAGTTCAACACCTTCCGTGGTTATGTTTTCGGCAAACTCCCCATGAGCAATCGGACGACCGGCTTCCTGAGAAAAACGATCCACACTCTCTTTTCCCAACAAACTTACCTGGCGATGCCAGGGTCCGGCATGTGCGTCATTCATCACGCCGCGATGGTTCAGGGTGATCTCCTCCACAGGCTCCTTTATGGTGCCCTTCTCGCTGGAGATATTGACGGATATGATTTTTAACTCCATAAGTTTTATAATGACAAAATGATAAAAATACAAAAGGACAAAAGGTCTAAAAGTCTAAATGTCGAAAGGTCAAAAAGTCAGGGCTTGCATTGTGTTTGAGGTTTGAGACTTGGTTGTAGAGAGGCCCCGAACTTCAAAACCAGGCACCTTTATTTTTTTGTTTTTTCAAGTAGTTTTACCTGGCTGATGACCATATTTTTATCCACGGCCTTGCACATGTCGTAAATTGTTAAAAGGGCAACGCTCACGCCGGTGAGCGCCTCCATTTCCACACCGGTCTGGCCGTTGCAGGTAACGGTACCATACACCTCGACGCCTTGTTTGTCTGCTTCTTCAAAGAGACTGGTGGCGATGTTAACCCTGGTAATCTGCAATGGATGACAGAGGGGGATGAGCAGGTGTGTCTGCTTGGCAGCTTGTACACCGGCAATTTCCGCCACGGTAAGCACATCACCCTTTTTCATCTGGTTCTCGCGGATCAGGTGCAGTGTTTCCGGCTCCAGGGATATCCAACCCCGGGCTGTCGCTGTGCGATGCTGTACGGACTTATCTCCGACATCCACCATGCGCGCTTTTCCCTTGTCATCCGTGTGTGATAATTTGTTCATAATCATCGTTTTTAAAAGGACAATAGGACAAAATGTCTAAAAGTCGGGATGTCCAAATGTCTGGTGATGCGGTGTATTGTACCTGGGCGAGGAGGTTTGAATTTTGGGTTTTGAAGTTTGAGTTTGCCCGAGGCATTTGTGTGCATTTATGAAAACTATTTGTGTTAATTTGTGGATATCTTCACTTCAAACCTAATTACCCTCCTATATTATGAAATAAGTTCTGTTGATTCACACTGCCTTTTTCCGGTTTGTTGCCCAAGGCTTTTTCAAGTGCAGCCTGGATGCCCAGCTCCCGGATGTCGTAGCCCAGATCGCTAAAGAGACAGGGTTTGATCTTTCCATCGCTGGTGAGGCGCAGCCTGTTGCAGCTGCCACAATCACCGCCCGAACCACCTTCTACCACAGCAAAATCTCCCCTTTCAAGATCCATCTGCTGGATGTAGCGAATGTCCAGACCATGCTGATGGCAATAAGCAGCCACAGCATCTGCATCTTTGCGCTCAGCTCCCTTTTTTACCACACAGTTTATTTTGATGGGATGCAATCCGGCTGACTTTGCAGCTTGAATTCCTTGTAACACCTTTTGCAGCGCCCCACCCCGGGTGATCTCCCGAAACTTATCCGTATCCATGGTGTCAAGACTCACATTGATGCGTTGCAGGCCTGCTTTTTTTAGCGGGTCAGCAAACCTGTCGAGGAGGGTCGCATTGGTGGTCATCGACAGGTCTTCCACGCCCGGAACAGAAGCGATCATGGCTACCAGGTCGGTGATGTCCTTGCGCACAAGCGGCTCACCACCGGTCAGCCTGATCTTGCTTATGCCTGAAATGGCCGCCACCGCCACCACCTGTCGGATCTCCTCAAAACTAAGGATATCTTCGTGACTGAGCATACGGGGGTCGTTGTCAGGCATGCAGTACCTGCAACGAAGGTTACAACGGTCCGTGACCGATATACGCAAATAGTTTATCTTTCTGTTAAACCGGTCTAACATGGATTATAGCCCCCTTGCTAATTTCGTGAACGCCTTTGGGTATACACATCAATCCATCAGCCAGGCCGATGGCGTGTATATGCGCTGAACCTTGATAACTTACTGGCGACACCAGCCCTTCGGCATCTATGTGTACCGGAAGGAACTCCAGCCTGTCGGCCTTCTTTCTCTTAAATTCAACACCCATGGGAAGATTCTGTTCGACAGGTTTGTAATCTGCACCCATCATGGCCATCAGTAGGGGTTTGATGAAAACTTCGAAGTTGATGAATGAAGATACCGGGTTGCCTGGCAATCCAAAAATGTACGTGTCTTTCCTGCGTCCAAAAACCGTAGGCCTGCCCGGCTTCACGGCAACCTTTTGAAACAGGATGTCTACGCCGTTTTTTTGCATGATTTTGGGGACGAAGTCGAAATCGCCCGTCGACACGCCTCCCGAGAGGATGACTACGTCATTTTCTGCCAGTGCGCTGCTGATGGCCTGGTCGGTAACCGCTTCATCATCAGGGATGATGCCCATATAATTGGGAATGCAATGGGCATTGCTTACTTGTGCAGCCAGCTGAAAACCATTGCTGTTCCTGATCTTTCCTTCTTCTGGAAATATATGGGGTTCAACCAATTCGTCGCCCGTAGACATTACCGCTACGCGGGGTTGTTTTGCTACAAGTGGTGTCGTGTGCCCGACTGCCGACAGGATGGCAATGTGTTGTGGCTGAATGGGCATGCCTTTGCGCCAAACCAGGTCGCCTGTCTTGACATCTTCTCCTTTTTTGGCAATATTGGGCCTTGTCTGTTCACCGGTAAATACTACTTTGCCCTCCCCGGTGAGGCGTGTCTGTTCTACCATGATCACAGTGTCTGCCCCTTCGGGTATCATGGCACCCGTCATGATTTTGGCACAGGTGCCACTTGCTATCTTGTGGGTGGGCACGTCTCCGGCAGCAATCACTTCCAGCATCTCCAGCTCTCCAGCCAAGTCCTCCCTGCGGCAGGCATAACCGTCCATGGCCGCTTTGTCGAATGGGGGCATGTCCACATCTGAATACACATCTTCGGCAAGCACACGATGCAAGGACTCCCTGAAGTCGACTCGCTCAGTGTCCTTGGTCAGCACATCGCTGGTAATGATGGAAAGGGCTTCTTCGAAACTGATCATATGGATGTTTTTGTCTAAAAGTCAAAAAGGCGAAAGGTCAAAATGTCCGTTGCGATATAACTTTGGGAATAGTTGGCCTGGGGCTTCTTATATTTCGATGACCTGGTATTCGTGCTCCAGCACATCGACCATCAGCAGTTTGTTTTTCAGGATGCCTTCCTTGTTGACCAGCAGTTTCAGGCACTCTGCCACCTGGAGCGAAGCGGCCAGTGCGGGCGTGAAAGAGGGGTTGCCCAGTTTGGTTTCTGCTCCCTTATCTGTATCAGGCGGATAGATCTTGTCAAGGAGCCGGCTACCGGGCATGATGGTGCCTACCTGGGCATACCATCCGGCAATGGCGGCGAAAACCATCGGGATGTTCAGCTCTTCCGCTGCCTGTTCAACGACACGCCGGCTGGATATGTTGTCCAGGGCATCACAGATCACATCGTGGCCCTGAAGCAGGTCTTTTGCGTTGTCTTTCGTGACAAAAGCCTGGTGCACAGTCACCGCGATGTCGGGGTTCACTGCGCTGACCCTTCCTGCAGCGACTTCCGTTTTAGGCTTTCCTATGTTATCCGGCAAGGACAGCAGCTGCCTGTTCAGGTTGGAAGGTTCAAACACGTCGCCATCGATAAGGGTCAGGTGCCCTATCCCCAGCCTGGCAAGCATCTCGATAATATGGCCGCCAAGGCCGCCACAACCCACCACCACCACCTTGCGCTTGCGTAGCGATTGGTTTTCTTCGTGGCTCAGCATGTTTTCGTTGCGGATGTAACGATCGTTCATGGTAAATAAGGTAAAAAAGTCAAAAAGTCGAAATATCTAAAAGTCAAAAGGCTTAAACTATCAAATGCTTACCCGGGTTCCGGCGTGGAATTGCTGAAATTGCCGGGAGGGTCAAGTGGCTCACCAGCTAAATTCGGATACAAAGATACAAAACATTGCGGCGGCCAAACGCCATCCTGCCACTGCTCAACCCTTTAACCCCATAAACCCACAACCCCTTAACCCAAAAACATTTTACCCCGGTAAGCCATCAGATTCCTCACGTTCGTTCGGAATGACGGATCTTAACCTCAACCTTAGCCTCAGCCTTAACCTCCACCCACCGGGGGGAATATCGACACCACGTCACTTTCACGCAGCTTTTGGGAGAAGTCCCCATCCCTGCCATTCACCAGCAGTATGGCCACATCCGATTTGGCAATCCCAAGTTCCTGGATGATGTCTCCGGGGGTGGCTTGATCCTGCAGAGACAGTTCCAGTTCCTTTCCGCGGTTTTCCCGCAGGGTGGCAAATAGCCTGACTTTGATGTTCATGTGTTTTTAATTAATGTCAACATATCGAAACGTCCTAATAAACATTCTCCTGTGTTTGCAAAAATCCTGGAATGGGCCATTGGCTTCGTCGAGTGCATAAGTGCTCGGTTCATTTGTATAAATTAATGTCAACATGTTGAAAAGACTGCCTGCGCCACCCGTGTGGGTTGAGCAGGCAGTCTCTGCCAAATGGGCTATGGTTTGCGTCCCGGAAGGCCAAGCGGGCTTTATACACCCAGCTTTTCCAGGGTTTCTGATTTGGGGATGCCCTTTTCTGACCAGCCCCTGATTTCATAGTATTTCGGCAGCATCTCATCCAGTCGGGTCACATTGCCTTTAGAAGGACCATCTGGAATGGGGTCATTGAGCAAGCGTTTGGGCAGGGTGTCCTGTGATGGGTCGATGCCTGCTTTCAGGTTATAGTCACGCTCCAGGTTCCAGATGCGATCGCCTGCCTCCAGGATGTCTTCCTGGGTGAAGTCTGTGCCCAGTACGGCGTTCGTGAGCTTCGCATAGCCTTCCCCGTCGATGGCAAAAGAGGTAAACAAGCAGAGCCCGGCACTGTCGATGAAGGCGGTGAGGTCCTGGAAGATCTTTACCCATTCAGCCTTGCCGTCGATGGCAAAGCGGTCAAGTTTCTGTGGCAGTCCAAGGATTTCGGGCGAGATCAAGTATCCGCGCACGTGGCAGCCACCCCTGT
The DNA here is from genome assembly GCA_003557765.1 of Bacteroidales bacterium. Next base: position 13,145 of record PWNO01000312.1, on the reverse strand, counting down.
TGGATGTGGCATATTGCAGTCCCTGGCCACGGATGCCCCTGGGGTCGTATGCGGGCAACTCCTGTTTCTTAACTGCCATGGATACCTCAGGCATGCCAAAGTGTTCTGCCATGCGGTATGATCCTTCGGCCATCTTGTCACCGATGAGTCCTTCGCGGCGTCCCATCTTTTTCACCCATTCCATCAGGCTGTCGCCGGCACCCCACTTCAGGCTCAGACCATCGTCAATGTCTGCGTCGGTGATCTTGCCGCGCTGGTAAAGCTCCATGGCGGCTGCGATGGTGACTCCGGCAGAAATGGTGTCGAGCCCCATCTCGTTGCACCAGAAGTTAGCTTTGATCACGGCTTTCATGTCATCTACGCCACAAGCAGCACCAAAAGCCCAGATGGTCTCGTACTCCGGCCCGCCACCTTCCACCTCGTCTGCCTTGGTATAACGGCCACAGGCAATGGGGCAGGCAAAACAAGACTCGCGCTTGATCAAAAAGTTTTCGGCCAGGTGCTCCCCGCTAATGTTTTCTGCTTTGTCGAAATAGGTGGTCTGGAAGTTGTTGGTGGGGAACACCCCGCCTTCATTGATGATGTTGACCAATACGGCAGTACCATATGTAGGCAGCCCCTGACCGGTAACGCCGTTGTCTTTGATCTTACCGCGCGACTCCTTTACAACTTCTTTTAGCTTGTCGGGGTCGGCGATGGATGGTTTCGAAGACCCTTTCACGACAATGGCTTTCAGGTTTTTTGAACCCACTACGGCGCCAACACCTGAACGGCCAGCAGCCCGGTTGATGTCGTTCATCACGGCTGAGATCTTTGACAGATTCTCTCCGCCAGGGCCGATGCAAAGGATTTTAGCCTTGTCTGGAGCCTCTTTGGCCAGGATGCTCGTGGTTTCACTTACGATCTTTCCCCACACGTGGGCGGCATCCTTGAAGGAGATCTTGTCGTCTTCAATGAAGATGTTGACGGGCTTGGGCGACTTTCCTTCGAGAATCAGCAGGTCGTAACCTGCAAACTTGAGTTCGGAGCCCCAGAAACCTCCTGAGTTTGATGAGGCGATGGTCCCGGTGAGTGGCGACTTGGTGATTACCATGTAGCGTCCACCTGCCGGGGTGGGTGTTCCTGTAAGCGGCCCCGTGGCGATGATGACTTTGTTTTCCGGGTCAAATGCATCTACTGTGGGCGGTACCTCTTCCGCCATGATTTTGGAACCCAGGCCGCGGCCGCCAATGAATTTGAGCGCCTTGTCCTTGTCCAGTTCTTCGGTTTTGTAAGTGTGGTCACTTAAGTTGACCCTTAAAATTTTTCCTGCGTATCCGTTCATGTGATTGGTTTTTTGTGAATATATTGATGTTGGCTTAAGATAATCAATGTTGTTTTAAAGTGGTTATGCTGATTGTATTTGTTTAACTATTGGCAATATGTGGAAATGGCGAAAAGTCAAAAAGTCTAAATCCTCAACCTTCACCTCAACCTCAATCTCTACCCCCACCTCAACAGCGCCTCAACCTTCGAATTTGTAATGTTTATGCATTGTTGTATCAAGGCGCTTGCCAAATCATATAAACGTCTTATTATCAAAAGAAAGCAACGAATGTCGATATATTAAACTTTTGATAAATCGTGTATGCTGTTTGGAATCTTAACAGAAATCGCGTATGTTTGTGTGCGAAAAATGAACAGCGTTCAAGATTTACACAGCAAAACTGTTCGGGTTTTATTCAGATCAAATAAAAATTGCGACGATTATGGGGTTTATTTGGCGTGTGAGTGTGTCTGCATCATAGGCGCTGTCAATGGGCCGGATTCAGTTTTTTCAAAGGCGACCCGGCGCTCAGTACCCGGCGCTCAGTACCCGGCGCTCAGTACCCTGCGCTCAGTGCCTGGCACGAAATGTTTTGCAGCCCGGTTTGTTCGCTTTGCAATGGGCTATTAAGGCAAATGCCCTTACAGGTCTCCTGGTAAGCAGGAGAGATAAAACAGTAAATAAGACATGCTTCAGAGTTGGAAAACAAGCCTGGTGTTTTTATTTGTCAGCGGATTGGTGCTGCTATTCATCGTAGCTCCACTGGCGGGTATGTTTTTGCAGACATCTGGTGCCCAGTACGCGGCAACCGTTGCTGATGAGGAGGTGATGCGCAGCATCAGGCTTACACTCCTAAGCTCCCTTGTGGGTGTGATGGTGTTTGGTGTGCTTGCGATCCCGCTGTCATACGTGCTTGCGCGCAAGAAGTTTCTGGGAAGGGGCTTTGTCAATGGCCTTGTGGACTTGCCCGTGGTCATTCCCCACTCAGCGGCAGGTATTGCCCTTTTGGGTGTTATCAGCCGGGGCACCTGGATTGGACAGGCTGGTGAAGCCGCGGGAATTCCGTTCGTGGGAGGCATGGCCGGAATCGTGGTCGCCATGGCCTTTGTGAGCATTCCCTACCTGATCAATGCTGCAAGGGACGGCTTTGAAGCGGTGCCGGAAAAGCTCGAAAAGGCAGCCCTCAACCTGGGTGCCTCACCCTGGCGGGTCTTTTTTACCATTTCATTGCCTCTGGCAAAACGCCAAATCCTGACTGGCCTCACCATGATGTGGGCCCGCGGCCTAAGCGAGTTCGGGGCCGTCGTGATCATCGCCTACCACCCCATGGTTACACCCGTGCTGATCTGGGAACGTTTTGCCTCTTTCGGGCTGGCCTATGCACGCCCCGTAGCAGCTGTGTTTGTGATCGTTTGCCTGGTCGTGTTCGTGCTGATGCGCATGCTGTCAGGGAAGCCGGTGGCGATGCGCCATGGCGGGGAGTAGGTAGTAAGAAGTAGGTAGTAAGAAGTAAGAAGTAGGCAGTAAGCAGTAAGAAGGTTAAGATTAAGGTTAAGGTTGAGATTACCTTGGGACAACAGGGAGCCCGGACTTTTCGACCTTTCGACCTTTAGACATTTTGTCCTTTCGTCCTTTTGTCTTTTTGTCCTTTCGTCATTAACTATACATTATGCATAGCAACGAACATAACAACCGCCCTGTTTTGCAAATCCGCGACCTCAGCGTCAGGTTCCGGGCTTTTGCGCTGGAAGGCATCCACCTGGATGTGATGCAGGGAGACTACCTGGCCCTGCTGGGTGTGTCGGGTGCTGGCAAGACGGTGCTGCTGGAGGCGCTGGCTGGACTCGTAAGGCCGGCGAAAGGAAGAATATTGTTAAACGGCAAGGATATTACCAGAGATAAGGTTCAGGGCAGGGGAATAGGCCTGGTATACCAGGACCTGTCGCTATTTCCGCACCTGAACGTTTTGAAAAATATTGCGTATCCCTTACGCAACAAGCCTTTGTCGGCCGATGACCGTAAGACACGGGTTATGGATCTTGCCAGGCAGGTGGAGGTATCTCATTTGCTGGATCGATATCCCGGTACGCTTTCGGGCGGTGAGGCACAGCGTGTGGCTCTGGCCCGCACCCTGGCCTCCGACCCCAGGGTATTGCTGCTTGATGAACCCCTTTCCAACCTGGATGTCAAATTGAAGGGCGAACTCAGGCGCGTCCTGAGAAACATCCACAAGAGCAATAAAACCATGATCCACGTAACACACGATTTCATGGAAGCCGCCACCCTCGCGAACAAGGTGGCCGTCGTGGAAAATGGCAGGCTGGTTCAGCACGGCACACCGGAAGAGGTTTTTCGTCATCCGCGCAATGAGTTTGTGGCGCGTTTCAGCGGCATAAAGAACCTTTTCCGCTGCAAAGCGGCGACGCATGCTGGCGATGAGGGCTTACACAAGGCGATCGTAAACGACCGGGTGTCGATCCATTACCTTGGAAAGGACGGCCATCAATGTGGGTATGTGATGATCCCACAGGAAGACATCATCGTGTCCGAAAAACCAATTGAATCCTCTGCGATCAACCGGCTTGAAGGGGTAGTCAGTGAGGCTTATTTGTCAGGCTCGGGAATGGAGCTGGTTGTTGATGCCGGCGTGCCCTTTGTGGTGTCCGTGAGCCGGCAATCGCACCAAAACCTGAGCCTGCAGCCTGGGAAGAAGGTATGGCTGAGCTTTAAGGCCTCTGCGGTGAGGGTTATGGAGAGCTGAGGGAGTGGGGAAGACTTGGTTAGCAAGTAAGTAGCAAGCAGTAAGCAGGAAGAAAAATGAAAAATGAAAAATTTAGTAAGGATGAAAAACTGTCAGCCCCATAACCAAGCAACTCCATGTCCCATGACCTTTTGACTTTTCGACCTTTTGACATTTAGACTTTTTAAGACATGAACAGCAACGCACAACAAAAACAGATCATTTCCCAGTCGCATGGCCGTTGCCAGGCCATGGGTGTGGAAGCCGAAAGGGTTTTTCCTTCGATGACACTTGCAGGGAAGGCCCTCAAGGAAAAACTCCTCGAAAATCAGGCGCTGCTTGACATTGCAGCCCCATTCATGGACATCCTCTATGAGGCCGTGGCCAACTCAGGATTTTTTATTCTGCTGACCGATAACGATGGTTATATCTTGCGGGCCAAGGGGGACCCGGATACCATTGCCATGTCGGAAGAGCTCAACATGGTGATTGGTGCGAGCATGTCAGAGGAAAGCATCGGCACGAATGCCATGGGAACATCACTGTATGAGGGAAAACCACTTCAGGTTACGGCTGATGAACACTACATCACAGCATACCACCGCTGGACATGCAGCGCTGCCCCCATCCGCGATACCTCAGGCCATATCATAGGGTCTCTCAACCTGACAGGAGCCAGTGAATTGCTCCACCCGCACACCCTTGGCCTTGTCGTGGCCGCGGTCAGGGCAATCGAAAACCAGCTCCGGGCTGAAAAAGCCCAGGGAAAACTCAATGAGACTTTTCATTACCTGCAGTCTGTGCTGAGCTCAGTTTCCTCAGGGATCATTACCATCGACATGGAAGGAACCGTTAAGACCATCAATCCCTGGGCCTGCTCGCTGCTCAACCTGGACAAGGAAAAGGTAATCAACAGCTCCATTAACACCCTTGTCCCCATCTGGAGAGAAATATATGACAGGTTTCGAAGGGGAGAGAGCTTCCTGGATGCCGAAATCAGTATTCCTGGCAAGCGCGAACGTTTTGACCTCAGCGCATATCCCATTTATGATGATCAGCAGGAGATCATTGGAATGGTCCTTGTTATCAAGGGCATCCAGAAAATTTTAAACCTGGTGAACAAATATACGGGCATGCGTGCCCATTATACCTTTGACGATATTGTAGGCCGGAGTCCGGAGATCAGCCAGATCATAGCGCACGCCAAAACCATTTCCGGGGCTCCGAGCACGGTCTTGCTGATGGGTGAAAGCGGTACCGGCAAGGAATTGCTTGCACAGTCGATACACAATGCAAGCACACGCCGCAATGAGGTCTTTATTGCTGTCAACTGTGGCGCCCTGCCCAAAAACCTCATCGAAAGTGAACTTTTTGGACACGAGGAAGGCGCATTTACCGGATCCAAGAAAGGCGGCCATGCGGGGAAATTCGAGCTTGCCAATGGCGGTACAATCTTTTTGGATGAGATTGGTGAGATGCCACTCGATATGCAGGTAAACCTTTTGCGTGTGCTCCAGGAAGGATATGTCACCCGAATTGGTGGTAACAAAAACATTCCGGTAGATGTGCGCGTGATCGCCGCTACGAAAAAGAACCTTGTGGAAGAGTTGCGTAAAGGTACCTTCAGAGAGGACCTGTTCTACCGGCTTAGCGTGATCCCCTTGTTTATTCCCCCGCTGAGGGAACGAAGGCAGGATGTCCAGGCCCTGTTCAACCACTTCATGGAAGTCAAGGCCCGCAAGCTGAACAAACCGGTGCCGGAAATCAGCGATGAACTCAAGGATCAGATCATGCGCTACCATTGGCCGGGGAATGTACGCGAGCTGGAAAACTTTGTGGAAAACCTGGTGAACTTTAATGGGGCGAGCAGCTTTAACATTCTTGAAACAGAGCACACCACAGGATTTCGCAATTACCAGGGAGCCCAAAAGGAAAAGCCAAAGGATGAACCGGATGCCTTTGCGAAAACTGCCCAAGTCTCGTTGGAAGATCTTGAAAAGCGTGCAATCAGGGAATCCATGCGGCATCATGACGGCAACGTGACCCGTGTCAGCCGCCAGCTCGGCATCAGCCGTACTACCCTCTATTCCAAAATGAGAAAGTATCGGATCGAGGTGAATTGAGCATATTTGGTAACATTTTTCCTGAGGCAAATGCTGTTTAACCGGGGTAGCCCAGGTCAGGCAGAAAGGTTCAGAATTATTTCATCTGCGTTTTACCTTGTATTAACAAATGGAGGCTAAGTTTGTGATATAATAAACAATCTATTTTTTATGTTGTACGTAAATTATTCCTTCGATCAACTTCAGGGCCCCCTTGATAGCCGGCCTAAGCCTGTCAGGAAAAGCATTTCCCAATTCACTCACAAAAAGCCTCCGCAATTACAGGGAGATGTGTTGATTCCGCTACAGGATATGTGGAACACGTATCTATTATTTGTCAGTATGCAGGATTAGCTATCATTCTTGGCTATTTATGCATAGATTTTATGGGGTTGGCTATTTGTAACTTGTAATCATAACAGTTGCATGCTGTATTGCTGCAGCCTGTTGTTTCTGCCTGAATGTGTATAATTTTGTATTTTTGTATCTTATTATTAATCTAAAACTGATAAAAATGACTAAGCGCTTTTATTTATTCCATATGATTTTCCTGCTAATGCTGGCTGGCCTCGTAAGCTGCGGACCGGCCCCGGAGCAGGAAGCTCCCCAGATCCCGAACCCGACCAACATCATTTATTTTGTTGGTGACGGCATGGGGTACAACCACGTGTTGGCGGCCAATTATTTTGAACATGGTGAATCCGGTGCCCAGGTGTATGAGCAGGATGACTGGTTCCAAGTAGCGCAGGCCACCTATATGGCGGCCAGGATTGACCGTGAAGGGAATACGATTTACATGAATGGATATGCCCCGCGAACGGCGTGGGAAGATGCGGAGTATCTGCGTCGTGATTATACCGACAGCGGTGCGGCAGGTACTGCACTCTCTACCGGACACAAGACCTTTCGTGCTTCCATCGGCATTGGACTGTATGGCGACACCTTAACCCATGTAGCCCAGGCGGCCAAAGCCATTGGCAAGTCTGTCGGCATCGTGTCCAGCGTGCCACTCAGCCATGCCACACCAGCCGCTTTCATCGCCCATAACCACAACCGTGGTAACCTGGAGGAGATCGGCAAATACATGCTGTTTCATACCCAAGCCGATGTGATCATGGCACCGGGCCATCCCGAATACAACAACGACGGCCAGGAAGAAGAGATGTCGCCGCGATATATTGGCAGCTGGGAGCTCTGGGAGCAGATCAAAGCCAATGATGGCCGGACGGAGTTTGTCGATGGTGATGAGATCTTATATGTGCAGGATGCTACCGGCGATGGTCAGCGGGATCCGTGGACTTTCATAGAAAGCCGGGAAGATTTCATTGCCCTGGCCGACGGACCTGCACCCCGGCGCGTGCTGGGTATCCCGAAAGTGCATACGACACTTCACCAGGGGCGCACGCGTGGAGAAGAAGCAGAAATGCCCTTCGAACAGGCGCTAAATGAGAATGTGCCGACCCTGGAAGAGATCACCAGGGCCTCACTCAATGTACTTGACCAAAACCCGGAAGGGTTTTTTGTGATGATAGAAGGGGGAGCCATCGATTGGGCAGGACATAATAATGACCTGACCAGGCTGATTGAAGAGCAGGTCGACTTCAACAACTCCGTGATGGCAGCCGTGCAATGGGTCGAAGCAAACAGCTCGTGGGATGAAACCCTCATCATTGTCACCAGTGACCATGAAACCGGCTACCTCACCGGCCCCAACCACCCGGAAGTGGTCGTTGACCCGGTCGTTAATCGCGGCCAGGGTGAACTTCCTGAAGTAGTTTGGCACTCCGGAAGCCATACCAACATGCTGGTGCCATTTTATGCCAAAGGGCCAGGCATCGAATTGTTCGACATGTTTGCCGAAGAAAAGGATCCCAGGAAAGGACCCTTCCTCCAAAATACGGAAATTGCCCAGGCGATATTTCTGATGTGGGGCAAACCTGAAATCGAGGTGCATCGGCTGAACAGGTAGTTGTTCCAACCGGCCTGCATCATTCACACTATATATGAATCATGCAGTTTACAACGATCCGGTATAAAAAAAAAACAACGGCATCAGATCACCTGATCAGGTATCTGATGCCGTTGCTTTTGAAACTCCGGCAATCTTCCTGCCAATAGCCCACCGCTAAAAATCAATAGCCTTCTCAGCCAGCTTTAAGCAGTTAACTCCAGGCCGCCAACAATCACCCCCTTGTATGTCAAACCCCATTTATCCTTCGCAATCACCATGTGCGACTTGGGAGTTTCATGGAATCCACGGTTAACGCAAAACTATTCCAGGTGGATGTCATAGGGCAGGCGGGTGAGGATGCCAGTCATTTCCTGTACGTCCTGCAACTGCCTGTAGTAACGATAGTTGCTGCCAAGGGCTTCTTCAATCCTGCGTTCCCTGATGCCGCCAAAACCTTCCATGAGCTGCGTGATAAAGTCTTTCCTGATGGGGTACTCCACAGTCTGGTAGTCGACGAGTTCAGCGAGCTCAGCAGCCTTTTCGACTGCCATCCGCATACCACCGTATCCGTCTACCAGGCCAAGCTGCTTGGCCTCAGCTCCGCTCCACACCCGGCCACGACCCAGCTCATCGGCCCTGGACTCCGTGATGTTGCGCCCCTCAGCCACATGGCCGATAAAGGTATAATAAACATCGGCAATGCCTTCCTTAATGATCTCCCGCTCACGTGTGGTCAAAGGACGCGATATAGATCCAAAATCAGCATGCCTGTTGGTCTTTACATTGTCGAAGGTGATTCCGATCTTTTCGTTGAAGAACTCCTGCATATTGGGCATCATGCCAAAGACCCCGATGGAGCCTGTGATCGTGTTAGGACTGGCTATGATGTAGTCAGCAGCACATGCAATGTAATATCCGCCCGAAGCTGCCACGTCGCCCATGGAGGCCACTACGGGCTTCTCCTGCGCGGCCAGTGCCACTTCGCGAAGGATTACATCCGATGCTAAAGCACTTCCCCCAGGGGAATTGATCCGGAATACGATGGCTTTGACATCTTCATCCAGGCGTGCCTGGCGCAATGCCTTGGCGATACGGTCTGAACCAATGGTGCGGTCACCGCCCTGGCCCGAAATGATGTTACCGCTGGCATATACAATGGCGATCTTCTCGTCGGCGTCGGAACGGATGAAGTCAACAGGGTCAGGCGCATCGATGTAACGGCCCAATGTGATAAACTCTATGTCGTCATCTTCCTCCAGGCCGATATGATCGCGCAGTAAGTCATACAGCTCGTCGCGGTATAATAGTCCGTCAATCATCTGGTGTTCAAGCGCCAACTCCGCGTTGCGTGTCCAAAGGTTATCTGCAGCTTCGTCCACATGGTTGATTGTCAAACCCCTTGATGTGGCAATGTCTGCGATCACGTTGTTCCATATGGAATTGATGTAGGAACGGATCTGTTCGCGGTTCTCTTCACTCATGTCTTCACGGAAAAGCGGCTCGCCAGCGCTCTTGTATTCGCCGTAACGGATTACCTGGGGATCAATGCCCAGCTTGTCAAGCATGTTTTTCAGAAAAGCCAGCTCAGAGTTGATGCCCCGGAAGTCAATGGCCCCTTCAGGATGCAGATAGAGTTCATCAGCCACACTGCCCAGGTAATAGGCGTTTTGCATGTACATTTCCCCATAGCTGACCACAAACTTGCCCGATTCTTTTTTAAATGCATCTATGGCCTGCCGGATCTCGTCGATGGTGCTCCAGCCACCTGCCACAATGCTCAGGTCGAGGAATATCCCTTCAATCTTATCGTCATCAGCTGCCTTCTCAAGGGCGCTGAGGATATCATTTAGCCCGATGGCACGGCTTGGAGAAAAAGACATGAAGTCGAAGGACTCAAAGGGACTGCCGCCACCACGGTCGACAATTTCAGTGGTGAAGGTGAGGTGCAGTACCGACTGGTCAGCCACCCTTACCGGATCTCTGCTTGCCATAGCGGCAATTACACCAATCATGATGAAAAGCAAAAGCACGAATGTCAGGAAAAACCCCAACATCGACGCAAACATAAATTTGAAGAATTGTTTCATGGTTTGTTGGATTAATGATGAATATGAATCATCCGATAAAGGTAAAAAATTTTTAATTTTTTTTGGCATTAATTTATGATGGTTTTGCCACCCCGTTTTTTTTATTGATTTTTGTTCAGCCAACTAACACATATTGCATGATGCCGCATGCTTATCTTTTGCTTGGAGGTAATCAGGGCGTGGTGCCTGCAGCGTTTCGGGTCGCCTTGCAACAGCTGTCGGACAATGGGGTGCAAGTCAAGCGCTTAAGCCCATTGTATCGAACCGAACCCTGGGGTATGCCCGGCGCGGATGATTTCTACAACCAGGCTGTTGAGGTGGAGACCAAACTGCAGCCACATCAGCTGTTGCATGTCATACTTTCGGTGGAGTCTGCAGCAGGTCGAAAACGTCGGCCGGGTGTTATCGATTCCCGTCCTCTTGACATTGACATCCTCTTGTATGATGACCTGGTCCTTGATGCCCCGGAGTTACAGATTCCCCATCCAAGGATGCATGAAAGACGATTTGTGCTTGCCCCGCTGGCCGACATTGCCCCGGCGCTCAGGCACCCAGGTCGCGGGGAAACCATATCCGACCTCCTCGAAGCCTGCGAGGATCCTTTGCTGGTAGAGCGTGTTGCAGACAGAGGGAAAGAACAGGAATAAAGGATGTCAACTTTCGCGCGTGAATGTGTATCTTTACGCCACACTTCATGCCATGCATACCCATTACGTCATGAGATACAACTACATCGCCATAGAGGGAAACATCGGTGCAGGCAAAACCTCACTTGCCAACAGGATCGCCCGGCGTTACAACGGCAAGCTCATCCTCGAGCAGTTTGAAGAGAACCCTTTTCTGGCCAAATTCTATGAAAACCAAGAAAAATATGCCTTTCCGCTGGAGCTGTCTTTTCTTGCCGATCGTTATCAGCAACTGAAAAGGGAATTGTCGCAACAGGATCTTTTTACCGACTTTACGATTTCTGATTATTTTCTGAACAAGTCGCTCATCTTTGCGCGCAAGACTTTGAATGATGATGAGTACCAACTATTCATGACGCTTTTTAACATCATGAATGCCAATTTGCCCCGGCCGGACCTGTTGGTGCACCTCTATGTAAAAACCAGCCGTCTGCAGCAAAACATCCGGAGTCGCGGAAGAGCGTATGAGCAAAAAATTGCCGATGAATACCTTGAAAAGATACAGGACAGCTATTTCAATTACCTGAAACAGCAGCCGGAGTTGCGCATTCTGTTGCTTGACACTAACGCCATAGACTTTGTGGCATATCCTTCGCACCTTGAGCTGGTAATGGAGGCCATCAATTTGGATTATCCCAGGGGGATGACCAATATCAGGCTGGGTGTGTAAATCATCTGGCTGGCAGAGCATAAAAAAAGCGGGCTTAAGACCCGCTTTTTTTATGTTGGTTATGTGAGGTTGTTACAAGACGATGTCCTGGAACTCGCTTTCACCAAAGAAGGCAATAAACTCTCTGTCTTCCCTGGCGATTTGCAACATGGCAGAGTTGAGTTCAATGGCGCGGCGCAGATTGCTGTATAGTGCGGTGGCATCATTGTTTCTTGCCGCGATTACGGCTTTCAGGTATGCCACGTGGCCACATTCGGGGGCGCAGTTCAGCGTGTTTACGGCGTTGCTCTCGTTGCCAGCCATAAGCTGTGCAAGGGCTACATTGTATTTGCATGTGTAGTTGGCAAAGTTGCTGAGGGCACTGTCATAGTCGCCACCCCTGATATGCATGACACCGAGGTTGTAATCGGCATCCAGGCCTTGTGCCCGTGCTGCCTCAAACATGGATATGGCGTTTTCATCGTCATACTCCCAGGCTGCAATTATGCCCAGGTTGTTTTGCACGTATCCGTTTCCAGGTGCCAGCTGATTGGCTTGCTCCAGGAGGCCTGCTGCTTCTTCCATGTCACCCATCTCCAGCAGAATGGCTGCAGCGTTGTTAAAGCCTTTGTAGCTTTCAGGGAATTGTGCAATGACTGTACGATATATGGTGAGCTGGGTAGCTTTGTCGTCGGTCAGGGTAGCGGCAAAAAGCAACTCCTTCTCGTCAAGCTGAGTGGGGTCTTCGATGGCATAGGTTGCAATCTCTTCGTGGGTAAGCTTGGGCTCATAGGCGTGCACAGTGATTTCAGCACGGCGCAGGGGCTCAAGAATCTTTTCGATTTCCTCATAGATCAGGGTCATGTCCTTGATCCTTCTTTCCCTTTCGGCAGGGGCAAGCTGTGAATTGATCACGTTGGCAATCGCTTGCTTGTCAGGCAGGTCAGAAGCCTCAAGTTTGGTCATGAAGCCGTCAAAGTCTTCGCCTTTGGCTTCTACGTGAAGCTCTGGTAACTCAACGTCTTTGCTGTCAAACAGGTTTTTTACATAGGCTTCACCTGTAGACGCACGGTTTTCTGAAAGCTCCATGTTGAACGCAATCTCTCCTTCAGGAGAAGCCCAGGCGTGAACATCCACACCTTTAAGCTCCCACCCGCGCTGGATAAATTCTTCCACCGCTTCAATCGCCTCCTGTGCTGCATCTGCTCGGTTGAGATCCAGACGCCAGTTCAGGTTATGACGCATGTAAGCGAAATAGACGCTTGCTGTCTTGGAGATGATCACCTCTTCTTCGTATTCGTGCGGTGCAATGGCCACCTTGTGGTCCTTTTTCACACGCTGGGAAGTTACAATGACCACATCGGCCACCTTTCTTTCGGGCAGCTCACTGGCATTGTCTCTCCTGCCTTCACGATATACAATACCGCGAATATAAAGCTCGGATGCCAGCATGTCTGGCGCATAATCCATCGTGTTGTAAAGCTCTACGCTTGTGGTCCGGTCGCGATTGATCATCGTGCCGGTGGTTGTCGTTCTGCTTCCACGAAGTACAACAGTTTCGAGTTCAAGCTCACCATCAGCGTGCTTCAGCACGGGAGTAAGCTCCATAACCGCATTGCGCTGA
>PWNO01000065.1 GCA_003557765.1 Bacteroidales bacterium | reverse complement strand
TCCAATCATCCAATCATCCATTCATCCAATCATCCAATCATCCATTCATCCAATCATCCAATCATCCATTCATCCCTTGAACGCAAAAAGCCCCTAAACCGGGGCTTTTCGTGATTCCGCCAGGATTCGAACCTGGGACCCACAGCTTAGAAGGCTGTTGCTCTATCCAGCTGAGCTACGGAACCATTTCTGCGGCAAAGATACAGCTTTTTTATAAAAAACGGATAAGATTCATTGCCTGTTGCTTACCCGTTAAAATGAAACTGAAATAATAGCTACAAAAAACGGGAGTTGCCCGAAAAGGACAACCCCCGTTGTATTACGTTTCCAATTAAATGGAGTTTATCGTGTTACCTGCACCCTATGGGTTACAACGCCACGACTTGTGGTCATTTGAATGAAGTAGACACCCGTCTGGAATCCGGAAACCTGGATCTGATGCTGGTTATCATTTACAGTGTTGCTGTAAACGGTTTGTCCAAGCATATCAACCATCCGGATGTTCAGGATATCATCGTCGGAGGTAATATTCAGGGTATTGCGTACCGGATTCGGATAGATACTAACAGAAATGTCTTCAACATCTATTAGTGACACTTCATCATCAGTATAACCGAAATGCGCCAGAACGGTCATATCTCCTGTCACCTCAACAACGCGGTTCGGATCTCCGGGCCATTCGCCGCCTTCCCAGCCTGCACCAAGAAGGTCTGAGAAGAACTTATACTGGTAAGTATCCGCCTCAAGATGCAGTGTGATACCAAAGAGCATCGGATCAGCTTCAAGCCACTCCAGAACCATATCTTCGTTTGCAGGATCGGGCTCTGTCCAGCCAAACATCTCACCGGTCATCATAATATGATGCCCCTCCGGATCGAATCCTTCAAGCAGACCAAACTCAATTGCCAGATCAAGGTTCACGTGGAATGTTACCTCGTAGGTGTCAATTGCAATTCCTTCTTCGATGAAGAAATCGATTGTAACGATTTCGGAGGTACCTGTAGTATATAAAGACTGCACACCAGCAGTATGTTCGCCTTCGGGCAATTCGGTAAACAGGAACTCGGTATCTGTAACCTCTTCTGCAACCATTTCATCATTCAGGAACACGTTGAAGCCAAGTAAGGCTTTTTCTGCTTTTGCACCTGGTATAGTAAAGGTAGTTCCATCACGAGCGATCATATCAGGATTGCCTTCTGCTTGAGTATCATTGCCAGTTTTGCTGATTCGCTTGAATTCGCTCATGGCAATGGTGTTGCGACTACCTTCTGGCCCTACTGCCACATTATCAATGAACCAGATGTACCAAAGACCATCATTGGTTGGCCCGTCGACAGCATTGAAAGCAACGTGAACATCATGTCCGTTATACTCGCTCAGATCAAGAATGAATGGTGTATTGTAATAATTCCATCCACCTGTCTGTGCTGAAGCATCCCAAAGCTCTGTCCATGAGTCACCACCATCAGTAGATATCTTTACATAGTAGTGATCCGCATTGGTTGAACCGAGGAAAACTGCTGACCAGAACTCCAATTCATAATCCATGCCGATGGATATTACGGGAGTGATCAACCATTCATCCTGGTTCTCATAGTCCCACCACAGACCGGCATGGTAAGTGCCAAATGGAGAGAAATCAGCAGAAACATAATCATTTACAGTCCAGGTAGCCGGGATGGGGCCACCTGTGCCGGTGTTGGTTATTATCTGATCCCAACCGTCGGGCATTGTACCTCCTTCAAAATCTTCAAACAAGGTAGTTCCCAAAACGTTATTCCAGCTAAACAATGCTTCACCAGGGTCATAGCCTTCTGTTTCGACCAGAAGACCAAATGGCTCATGAATAATTTCCACCAGCTCAGCAGTATAGCTAAACTCCTCCTGTATGTCAATATTCTCGACTACATATTCATGGAAATCTTCATGAAGCACGTGAAGGGTATATATTCCCTTACGTACATGCTCAAAGTGAGCTACACCATCAGCGCCAACAGTATGCTCATAATGATATTCCGCATGATCCTGATTAATCAGCTTCACAAGAGCACCTTCAGGGCTGTCGCCCGAGTTGGTAGTAACATTGATTGTAACAGGAACGCTAAATACCAAGACAAAGTCAACAGTAATGATCTCTGATTCACCTGTTGTATAAACAGACTGAACGCCAGCGGTATAATCACCTTCATCAAGATCGGTGAAGAGGTATTCAAATTCAAATATATCTTCATCTACAAGGTCACCATTAAGATATACCCTGTAACCTTCGAAGGCTTTGTTTGCAGAGGAACTCCCAGCACTATTATATTTTGGGCTTCCGGTTATTACAGGTTCTGAAAGCAAGCTTCCTGAAGGTAATAATTTACCAGTGTATTCAGCAATTTCGGCATTCTTTGCTAATGGCAGTTCTCCATTATCGACACCAAATGCACGAACAAGGAAGTTTTCATTAAAGTCTCCTAAGGTTTCTATTGCAGCAAAACTACCCGTAGTAACATCTCCTACAAAGAAATGTGTATTCGGCTGGAATGGCCATTCAGGATCGATCCCCGTATCCCTGGCTATTGCGAGGAATCCCTGGTAAGACAAACCTATAAGGAAACCATTGGGCGCTTCTACAGGTTGAGAGAACTCATAAGTGTTCCACTGGAGGTCGACATTAGGCACATTATTCATTTCATAGAGCACATCGTTCGGGTTCGGTTGTCCTGAAGCATCCAGACCAAACACCCATACTTTGACAAAGTTGTGGGGACCACCGTTATCAGTCAGGTACCACGACATTTCATTCAGTACGGCATTATTTCTGTGAACTGAACCAAGGACTGTATTCAACGTACCACCTGTTGACCCAAGCTGTCCAATTACTGTACCGTCATCCCAGCGGAATTCCCTTTCCTGCAGGTCAGACCAGGTCAGCAATGCATTGCCCTCTTCCTGTCCGTCAACATCTACAGCCAGGTTTGCCGGAGGGATGATGCTCTCTATAAGAGTAATGGTGCCAAGATCGAGATCGTCAGTTACATCTATTTCATCCGTATATGTATCGTATCCATCAGCAACAATGGTCATTGCATAAATACCTTCATACACATCTTCAATCACAAAGCTTCCGTCTGAACCCGTTTCCACTGTATAATTATCATAGCCTGTAAGGGTAACCATTGCGCCGGCAACTGCCGGTCCATCATTACCGATTACCGTTCCGGAAACCTCATACACAGGAATTGCAACAAAAACAGCCTGTACTTCCTCATCCTGATTCATTGTGATGGTAGTTTCAGCTGCTTCATTATCTTCCACGTTGCCAATCCATTGACTAAACAACCAACCGAAGGCAGGATCGGCGATCAGGTCTACCACGTCATCCTCAAAGTAAGCGTTGATGCCAACATCGGGTATTACGGTTCCCTCGCCTTCCGGCTCAAGCATTGTCAAAACAAAAGCATCCTCGTCAACCTCGAATACGGCCTGGACATTTTTGTTTTCGTCCATTGTGATGGTTGTGGAGGCCTCGTCTGAATAGAATTCACCATTTACATTCCAGTGGTCAAACACCCAGGCATAACCAGGAACAGCTGAAATATTCACTTCGGTATCTTCCAGGTACAGGTATTCACCCACATCTGGCGTTACCGTTCCATGGCCATCGGGTTCCATCATGGTAAGGGTAAAGACATCGAGGTCGCCTACGATGATGTCATCCACATACCATTGATTGATATTGAATGAGTTTCCATCAAAAGCAAAGGCAAGGTGGAACATCTCTCCTGCGTAATCATCCAGGTCAAGGATAACCAATGTTGCAGGCACATTCCGGCCTCCTGTTTCGCGGCTTGCACCTTCTTCCCTTTCCGATTTGGCGATGTCAAGCACCCAGACATCTTCCCAGGTAGCCCCTTCATCGAGGGAAGCTTGCACTTTCAGGCTATAATCACCGCTCCAATCATTCACCATATGGTTAAATGCCAGTTTCAGTGCATCTGCTTCCAAAGCGTTAAGTGGGGGTGTTATTGCCCTGAAAACATCTGTTGCGGAGGGTGTCCAGTTAAAGCGCAATTCGGGTGCTTCACCACCGGCATTACTGGTATTCCATACGCCCCAGTTTGTATGGGTGCGTGCCCAGAATTCAGGCACCTCACCTACTGTGACTCCTGTAAAGTCTTCTGTCCAGGGGAGATCCAATATAAAGTACTCGAGAACAATGTCAATGGAGACATCATCGTTGAGTACCTGAACCGAACCTTCAGCGGTACTGTAGCCCTCTTTGGAAACGGTATAGTTGTATGTGCCGGGATTGACGATAAACTCATAGTCGCCGGGATCATTTGTCACACTGCCAAGGGTAATAATTGCATCATCTACAGAATTTCCAAATTGATCTTCCACGCTAAATGAAACTTCCAGGTCTTGAATTTCACCAATGTTGAAGACGATCTCAATAATGTCAGAAGTATCTGTTGTGTAAACTGATTGTACACCTGCCGTGTAGGCGCCATCTTCGAGGCCGGTAAACAGGTACTCGTTCTCCTCGATGGATTCAGCCACCATGTCATCATCCAGATACACGTTGAAGCCAATAAATGCCTTATCAACCCTGTCAATCATTACAGGGATGCTGGCTGCCGAACCGTCACGGGCAAGTTGAACCGGTTCGGCATTATCAACGACAACCGGCTGTCCTTTGCTCAGACGGTCAAACTTATTCATGGCAATTGTATTGCGCGCACCTTCCGGACCCATAGAAACATTGTCAATGAACCAAATGTACCATAGACCATCATTAGTGGGGCCATCTACTGCATTAAAGGCAATATGTACATTCTGCCCAACATAATCATCGAGGTCAAGGACAAATGGAGTGTCGTAATAGTTCCAACCACCTGTCTGGGCTGAAGCATCCCAAAGCACCGTCCAGTTGTCTCCTCCATCAGTGGAAATTTTTACATAATAATGGTCATTTTCCTGAGAACCCAGGAATACAGCAGACCAGAATTCGAGTTCATAACTGGGGCCTATTGATACTTCGGGAGAAATGAGCCACTCATCCTGGTTGCCAAAATCCCACCACAGACCGGCATGGTAAGTACCAAATGGAGAGAAATCAGCAGAAACATAATCATTTACAGTCCAGGTAGCCGGGACGGGGCCATCGGTTGCTGTGTTTGTGATTATCTGATCCCAACCTTCTGGCATTTCACCCTCTTCAAAATCTTCAAAGAAAATGTCACCATTTCCAGTTGGATTCCAGGTAAACAGAGCTTCTCCGGGTTCCAGGCCTTCTGTTTGGACTTGCAGGCCAAACGGAGGATGAATGGTTTCAATCATTGTGAATTCCAGGTCGACATCATCATCAACCACGATTCCTTCTTCCGTATAGGGATCATATCCATCGGCAGTGATATGCACTTCGTAAACGCCTTCATACACGTTTTCGATAACAAACTGTCCGGATGCGTCAGTTTCCGCTGTATATTCATCATAGCCTGTCATGGTGATCTGTGCACCAGGGACCAGCAATCCATCATTTCCTTCAACGGTTCCGGAAACCACGTATTGGACAACTGCGTCTAGTGTGGCGTCCTGAACGGTAGTTTCGTCCTCTTCAATAATGATACCTTCGATCAATTTATCCACAAATCCAAACTTACTGAGCTCCATATCATATGTTCCGGGCATAAGGTAAGGGAAATTGTAGGCACCGTTTTCGTCGGTAAGAGTTGATAATGCCGTGCCAACAAGAGCCACATATACATCTTCCAGGGGATTATCCTCAACATCAGAAATCACACCTTCAAGTGAACCAATACCTGCAACATCAAAGAACAAAGTTGTATTTGGCACCCAGTCTCGGTTTGTTCCTGCGGTTGGAGGATTAAGAGGGTCATACTCTACACCATCACTGGCAGCATGGCGTAACCTTGCTGGTTTATCTGGTGTTTGCGTCGAAAAGAAACGATCATTAAAACCCCCATTATAGTCATACATTTTTTTATTTGTCATAAGCACCAGGTTGCCACCACCATAGGCAAATGGTTCGTCGAAAGGGATATAGATTGAGTTTGTTCCTGCCGGAAAATCCATAAAACCTTCATATACAAGGGTAAAAATGTCATCAGCAATAAATCCGTCAGATAAATCATCCTTATCTGTAACCCCGGCATAAACCCTGATTTCTTCATCTTCGAGGTTATTAACAAACGTATTGTAGTATGTTACACCTGTAAGCAGACCGCCAACTCCACCAAGTTCCTCAGGATAATAGATTGTTTGAGCCAAACTGTTGTTATACCACAAGTCGAATGGTGCGCGGAACACCGGAACAACCTCATCGGTACCAATAGTTACTGCGACCAGACCAGAAGCTTGTACATTCACGTTCAGGATTGGTGTCTGGTTGTTGCCGGGTGCTTCATCTTCGGGGAAGTCAACATACCCGTAAATGTACGTTGCACCTTCTTCCATGGGAGTCCAGGTCAGTTCATAAAGGATGGTTTCACCAGGTTCAATGGTTTCACCAACCTGTGAGTCAATTTCCACATCTCCTTCCTGCATCAGCTTTACGGTGTAATCAGATTGGGCAAATGCACCGGCGTTAAAGACCCCAATGGTGTAAGTGCTTTGAACCCCTGCGGAAGGTGTTGTATTTCCAGAAATACTCACCCCTTCAAGGTCATTGTCGAAAGGCATGTAAACGGAAACGTCATCGAGGAGAACACCGAAGGCCCATCCTCCTTCGCCGCTCAAGCCGACAAACTTAATCTGCACATCGGAGCCGCTGTACTCTGCGAGGCTTAAGTTCACTTCCTCATATGTGGCAACATCATAACCTGTTACCGAGAAAATATTGGTAAAATCACCACCGTCTAAACTTATCCTGACATCAAAATCCTGCGGAAAGTTGGCACTTTCAGCCCTGAAATAAAACTCAAGGTTGTATGCACTTCCTTCTGGGAGGGTAACAACAGGTGTCTTCAGGGTAGAGCCGGCCAGGTTACAATAAGCAAACTCATCTCCTGTGTGTGGCTGGCCAAAAGTACTGAGTGTCCATCCATTGTTGGTCCAGCCCACCGGTGGCCATTCATCTTCAAAACCTTCAAAAATGAGGTAGCCGTCGGCTCCCAGCAGTGCTGCGTTGCTTTCGGCGGTACCACCTTCACCCATGTCGTTGGAAGCGGTAACGGCATACAGGTAGTTTCCAATACCCGGCACTGTGGTATCGGTAAATGCTTCCTCAACGATGTCAGTTGCGACCTCTACGTCATCGGGGAAACGAACTACGGTATAAGTCAGGTTGCTGTCGTCAAAATATCCGCCATTTAATCCTTCCGTTGGGGCATTCCAGGTAATTACACCGTTATTGCCATATGCTGTCAGCAAAACATCGTGGGGTGCGCCGGGCAGGTCTTCGCCAACATACACACTTCCGGAAACTTTTAAACCTTCACCGGCAGAATTAACACCATAAACTTGATAGCTATAAGTGCCTGATTCATCAATATCAGTATCAACAAAGGTTTCGGCACCACCAATAGCTGGGTTGCTTATGGAATGTATAACTTCATTGTCGCGTTCAACCATTACTGAAGTAAGTTCAGTAAGTGTTTCACCATCTGCTTGAATAGCAGGATTTGTCCAACTAACGGTAGCTTCAAGTACTCCTTGGCTTGCTGCTTCAATATAGAAGTCAGTTACTACACCAGGAGCATCGTCTTCTGCAAGCATGGGAACTATACAAATTCCAAAAGAACCGACATCGGAATGAGACCATGCTCCATCATCCATAGAATATTGTGCAGCTGCACCCAAACCGCCAACCTGATTTATCCACAAAAACCAAGCTTCGGGATTAGTATTAGCTGCTGCAACCCAAAAAGTTTCTGGTAATCCATCAACTATGGCTTCAGGTTCAAAGTCCCAATAATACACATTATAGCTACCTGCAAAAAGTTCGCCGGTATTAATGTGGTTAATAGTAGCTTCAATAGATGTAATTTCAGCACCTGGTAAACCACCGCTGTCTTCGAAAAAGGTTATTTCGAAATCATAAGGGTCAAAATCATTCATTGGCATCCAGCTACCAACAAAGATAGCTTGAATACCAAAGAAACGAATGGCCTGAACAGATCCATCAAAACCTTCCACTTTATGAGCTGCTATGTATCCAGCATCAATATTAGATGTAACTCCGGTTTCAAAATTCACAGGAGGGTTTGAATAGGTTGCATCCTCCATACAATCAATGGATTTGCTATTGCCTGGAGTTCCTGCTAAGAACTTTGGATTGGTTTTTTGCATCTCTATTTCAAACTGTGCTTCTCTTTCGATTTGCAATTTTTGCAAGTCTTCAGCACTGTAGTTTTGGCTAAAAGATGCAAAACCAAACAGCATTGCTGTTAGTATTAGCGTAATTCTCTTCATAGTTTTT
>PWNO01000273.1 GCA_003557765.1 Bacteroidales bacterium | reverse complement strand
CATTTCCCGATCATTAACAAGCGACAATATGGATATTAAAGAACTGAATGAAAGGATACAACAGGAAAGCAGGTTTGTGGACCTGCTGACCATGGAGATAAAAAAAGTGATTGTCGGCCAAAAAGAGATGGTCGACAGGCTGTTGATCGGTTTGCTTGCCAATGGCCACATCCTCCTTGAAGGTGTTCCGGGACTGGCAAAGACTTTGGCCATTACATCTTTGGCCAGGACGGTCAACGCCAGGTTCAGCCGCATCCAGTTCACCCCCGACCTGCTGCCTGCCGACCTGATCGGTACCATGATCTACAGCCAAAAGACCGAGGAGTTTCTGGTACGTAAGGGGCCTGTTTTTGCGAACTTTATCCTGGCCGATGAGATCAACCGGGCGCCGGCCAAAGTGCAAAGTGCACTCCTGGAGGCCATGCAGGAACGCCAGGTTACCATCGGCGACCACAGCTACACGCTTGAAGAGCCTTTCCTGGTGCTGGCCACCGAAAACCCCCTGGAACAGGAAGGCACCTATCCCCTGCCGGAAGCCCAGGTAGACCGCTTCATGCTGAAAGTCATTATCGGTTATCCCACACGCGAAGAAGAAAAACGCATCCTCCGGCAGAACATGCAGCAAGAATTCCCTTTCACCACACCCGTCGTAGAACCGTCCGATATCATCAAAGCCCGCAAGGTGGTTCGAGACGTTTATCTCGACGAGAAGATTGAAAACTATATCGCCGACATTGTCTTTTCCACACGCTTCCCGGAACAATACAATCTGCCAACATTACAGCCGCTCATCAGTTATGGCGGATCACCCCGCGCCAGCATCAGCATGGCCCTGGCAGCCAAAGCATATGCCTTTATCCGTCAACGCGGCTATGTGATCCCGGAAGACATCCGTTCGATCTGCCATGATGTCCTGCGTCACCGTATCGGCCTTACATATGAAGCCGAAGCAGAAAACATCACAACCGAAGATATCATCAACAACATCCTCGACACTGTGGAAGTACCATAGATGTCAGGCTTATCCTGGCCAATCGCCCGGCCGGCCGCCAAATTTACAAATGGAAACCGCTGAACTGATTAAAAAAGTACGAAAGATTGAAATCAAGACCCGGGGACTGTCCAGGCAGCTTTTCTCCGGACACTATCACAGTGCTTTTAAAGGGCGTGGGATGACCTTTACAGAAGTTCGGGAGTATTATTATGGGGATGATGTCCGGAATATCGACTGGAATGTGACCGCCCGTTTCAACCATCCTTACGTAAAGGTGTTTGAGGAGGAGCGCGAAATGACAGTGATTTTGCTGATCGATGTGAGCGGATCCAATGAGTTTGGTGCCACTGGCCTTACCAAAGAGCAGCTGATCACCGAAATTGCCGGTGTGCTGGCTTTCTCGGCAATTAACAATAACGACAAGGTGGGTGTGATCTTTTTTAGCGACAAGATCGAGAAATACATCCCACCCAAAAAGGGTACGGCGCATATTCTGCGGATCATCAGGGAACTCATTGACTTCAAGCCCGACCATCGGGGCACAAACATCGCCGTTGCACTGAAATACCTGAGAAACCTGATCAAAAAACGTTCTGTCGCATTCCTTATCTCCGACTTTCACGACAAAGACTTTGGAGATGCCTTGCAGATCGTGTCAAAAAAGCATGACCTGATCTGTCTGCGTGTTTATGATCACAGGGAAAAAAACATTCCTCCACTGGGCCTCATGAAGTTCAGAGACGCAGAAACTGGTGCAGCATACTGGCTGGATACCTCCAGTAAAGAGGTTCAGAAAAAAATTGTCTCCCACAACAAGGAGCATGAAGCATTTATTAAGGAGACGTTTTCTAAAGCAGGTGTAGATCAAATTTTTATACCAACAAACAAGGACTATGTTCCACCTTTGATGCAATTGTTCAAGCAACGAAGCCGTTGAGTTGTAATTTATGAAACGTGGACCCTTACCATATATAATCGCCTTCGTACTGCCATTGGCCTTTTCCTGTCTTAATGTTATCGGACTGGCCCATGCACACCAGGCCAGGGTAGAGCTGACTCCCGATGAAATACTGATGGGTCAGCACGGACGAATGGTGATTGAAGCAGAGGCACCTTCCGGTGGCCACATCATATTGCCTGTCTTTGCCGATACCATAACAGGCGAAATTGAAGTGATCGGCTTTGGGAGTCCCGATACCCTGCACAAGGACGATAAACTGATCGCGCTGCGGCAGACACTTGTAATCACGGCATGGGAAGAAGGTTATTACCCTGTTCCCCGTCAGCTTTTTAAGTATGTCTTTGAAGGTGACACCACGCTGTTTGAGAGCCAGGCTGCTTTATTGCAGGTTAAGGGCGTAGAGGTTGATATGGCCGAGAAATACAGGGATATCCGTCCCATATGGCTTATTCCGCTTACCTTATGGGAACTGCTTCGCTGGGTGCTGCCTGTCATTGCGGTTGCCCTGCTGTTGTTTTTCCTGATCAAATGGTTGCGCGGGCGCAAGGTGCGATTAGCTGAACCCGACATCTGGGAAAAGCCGGATGTCCCTGCACATATAGCAGCCATTTCCAGCCTTGAAACATTAAGACGAAAAGAACTTTGGCAGGGGGGCAAGATCAAACTATACCACAGTGAGCTGACGACAATCCTGCGCCTCTATCTTCGCAAAAGGTTTGGGGTCAACGCCATGGAGATGACCACAGCGGAGATCATGCACCTGTTGCCGCAAAAGACCAGGGATGCAGCATTGACAGAAAAAGCCCGGGGTATATTGGAAATGGCTGATCTGGTAAAGTTTGCCAAACATCAGCCCGGGCCGGAGGTACATGAACAGGTTCTGGAATTGGCGCTGGAATTTGTAAGAAAAACAATCCCGGATGACGCCGGTACGCAAAAAAAAACCGAAACGATGGAGCTGACCCGGCACGTTAAGGTCATTGACAAAGGAAGGAAATAAATAAACATGTTTTCTGATATTGATTTTGCATATCAACCCTGTTTGTTTCTGCTGGCTGTTGTGCCACTGTTGGCCATATGGTACTTTATGACCTCCAGAGAGCGGTCGTCAGACATCCTCTTTTCACATTCGGCATATCTGGATGGGGTAAGGTGGAGCCTTCGCATGCGGATGAGGCACCTTCCTTCTGTCTTGCGGCTGCTGGCCATCGGTTTGTTGATTGTTGTTCTCGCCAGACCGCAAAGCACATCAAGCACCCGGGAAGTATCGATAGAGGGTATAGACATCATGATCGCGCTTGACATTTCCGGTTCCATGCTGGCGGAGGATTTTCAACCCAATCGCATGGAAGCCGCCAAGGAGACTGCCATGGATTTCATTGATCTGCGGGGAAACGACCGCATTGGGGTGACAATATTCAGCGGGGAAAGCTTTACCTTATGTCCGCTAACCACGGATCATGCACTCTTAAAGGAGCTAACAGCAGGGGTCTCGACCGGCATGGTTGAAGATGGAACCGCCATCGGCGATGGCCTGGCAACGGCCATCAATCGCTTGCGCGACAGCGAAGCCGTCAGCAGGGTGATCATCCTGCTGACGGACGGCATTAACAATACGGGCGTAATAGACCCGCTCACCGCTGCTGACATGGCAGCCCTTTTCGACATCCGTGTTTACACCGTAGGCGTAGGAAGCAGCGGGGCTGTCCCCTACCCTTTTCAAACACCCCTGGGCATCCGGTACCAGGATGTGGAGATCCCCGTGGATGAAGCGCTGCTGAAAGAGATTGCAACCATCACCGGCGGACAGTATTACTGGGCCGACAATCAGGACGCGCTGGGAAACGTCTATGCAGAGATCGACAAGATGGAAACATCCATCATCGACCATACTGAATTTGTGCGCGTTCGCGATGAATATATGCCTTTTCTGATCCTGGCGATGATCTTTATTGCGTTGGAGACGGTTTTGAGATATACCTGGCTTCGGACAATCCCTTAGCCGGCAAAAACAGGCAGTGAAACACCAACCGGCGCTGCCGGTAAACAAGCCGGAATGCTAACCTGAACATGGAGAATGCACTCCGGAACAACAAAATAAATGTCGAACCAGCGAAGTTATATAACAGCGAGTGGTCAATGGAGATGATACGATTCGAAAATCCTGAGTGGACAGGCCTCTTTTTGCTGATACCGCTATTTTTCATGCTGTTTTTGCTGTCGCGGTATCGGAGGAGAAAGGCCATACAACGTTTTGGGCAGCTTAGGGTATTGTCGCAAATGATGCCGCTGGTATCGGTATACAGGCCATGGTTAAAATTTTCCCTGCTAATGCTTGCCTTTGCGATGATGGTTTTGGCTGCCATCAACCCGCAAACAGGAAGCCGCATGGAAGAGGCCAAGCGGGAGGGTGTTGATGTTGTGGTGGCCCTTGATGTCAGCCGGAGCATGATGGCACAGGACGTGCTTCCCAGCCGCCTTGACAGGGCCAAGCTGGCAGTCAACAGGCTCATCGGTCAACTGGGGCAGGACAGGTTCGGGCTGGTGGTATTTGCCGGAACGGCACATACACAGATTCCACTTACAAATGATCACCTGGCAGCCCAAATGCTGTTGCAAAGCGTAAACACCGAAAGTGTATCGGTACAGGGGACAGCCATCGGCAGGGCCCTGGAAAGGGCGATGGCTTCTCTCCCGGATGAAAACATGAAAAACAAGACCATAATACTCGTCAGCGACGGCGAAAGTCACGAGGATGACCCATTAGAATACGCACACCGGGCCAAAGAGATGGGTGTAACAATCCATACCGTGGGGATCGGCAGCCGGGAAGGCGCCCCTATACCCATCATGGAAAACGGAACCGTCAGGGGTTACCTGCGCGACAATGATGGCAATACAGTGATCACAAGGTACGACGAGCAACTAATGCGCAGCATCGCTGAAGCCACAGGTGGGGTCTTTCGTCACGGCAGCGGCGCAGATATGGGACTTGACCATATTCTGGAGAAAATACGCGCACTCGAAAAAGAAACCTATGAAACGACTATATTCGCCGAATATGAAAGCCGGTTCCACTATTTTACGGCATTGGCACTTCTTTTGCTGGTAATAGAAATGTTCTTCATGGAAAGAAAAAACAAATGGTTTCAGAAAATCAGGCTTTTTGATTGATTATGATACGAACAAATTCATTTGTGATGCTTCTTCTGTTGCTTGCCGGTAATATCTTTGCGACCGACGTTCGTCAATGGATCAGGGAAGGCAACAATCTCTTCGAAGAAGGCAGATATGCCGAAGCGGAGGAAAAATACCTTCAATCCCTTGAGCATGATGCAGACAACTTCAAGGCATTGTTCAACCTGGGAAATGCGTTATACATGCAAGGCAGGCTCGGTGAAGCACAAGAGGTATTTGATGCCCTTTCGTTTGTTGCCCCTTCTGATGAGGGCAAAGCCAGTGCATTGCATAACCTGGGTAATGCCTATCTGGGTGCAGGCCAGATCCCTGAAAGTATCGAAGCCTACAAGCGGGCGCTACGTTTAATGCCTGATGAAGAAGACACCCGCTATAACCTGGCATACGCATTGAACCTGCTCGATGAGATGCCACCCGCAGAGGAGCCGCAGCACGATGACACAACGCCGCCAACATCTGAAGAAGACATTTCGCCTGATCGGATCGATCAGCTTTCTCCGCAAGACGCCGAAAGAATACTGGAAGCCATGAAACAGCAGGAACAAAAAATACAGGAAAGGATCAACCGGGAAGATCAAACAAGAGAGCCTGTAAGGACAATACGGGAATGGTGAATCATATCATTATGGGAAAGCTTTCGTTGCACATACTTGTGTTTTTGTTCATGGCATCGCTGGCATGCCATGCGGAAGAAGTGACTTTTTCTGCCTCGGCCCCTTCATCGGTCGGGGTCGGTGAACGGTTCAGGCTGACCTTCACCCTTAACGCCCGGCCTGATCATTTTGATGCGCCTGTTATTGATGGTTTCCGTGTGATCTCGGGGCCCAGCCAATCATCCAGCACCTCAACACAGATCATCAACAACCAGGTCACCACAACGGTTTCGTTCTCTTACACGTATGTGCTGGAAGCGAGAGAGGAGGGTGACCACCTTATCCAACCCGCAACCGTGCATGTTGACGGCAAAGATTATTCAACTGAGACGATCCGGATAACAGTGGATGCCTCCGCAGGACCTGGTCCGCAAAGGACTCCATCAAAGTCCCTGGAAGAACCCGGTGAAAGAGACAAGCCAGCTGCAGAAGATATTTTTATCCGGGCAATCGCCAGCAATGCCAATCCATACAGGGGAGAGCAATGCATCATCAGTTATAAGCTCTACACTAGACTGCCTGTCACAAACTACTCCATCGAACGGCTGCCAGGCTTCCAGGGCTTATGGTCGGAAAATATCACACGCAGCGGTCAACCGGGAGTGTATTCCGAGGTAGTGAACGGCATTTCCTATAATGTTGCCGAGATAAGGCGTGTCGCAGTCTTTCCGCAACGCACCGGCAAGATACGGATTGATCCCATGGAGGTTGAACTGGCGGTAAGGATGCGTGCAACAAGGCCGCAACGCCCGGGCAGCCTCTTTGACGAATTTTTCGGAGGCTCCCCTTTCGACCGTTTTCAGACCGTATCACACCATGTTCAGTCTAATGTGCTCACCCTGAATGTTTTACCCCTGCCCGAACAAAACCGGCCGGACAATTTCAGTGGCATCGTCGGTACATTCAACATGGAGGCCAGGCTGAGTCATAAAGAGCTTGCCGTCAATGATGCCGCAAACCTTGTCATCACCATTGATGGCCGCGGGAACCTAAACATGGTCGAACCGCCGGAGCTCCAGTTTCCGCAACATCTCGATGTCTTTGACCCCCAACGGTCAGACAATATCAGGACAGGAAGCGACGGCATCAGTGGCAACAGGGAGTTTGACCATGTCATCATTCCGAGGAGTGGCGGCAAAGCAGAGATACCATCCATCCGGTTCACCTATTTTGACCCGAACCTGGAAGAATACGTTATCCGCACCGCCGGCCCATTTGAGCTTTATGTGGATGGTGACCATCTGGCAGACAACGCCCGCCATGGTATGCTTGCCGGGGACAGATACATGGCAGATGATATTCGTTTCATTCATACCCATTCCGTGTCGTGGCAACCCGCAGGAAAGCTGTTTTTCAAAAGCACCCCTTTCTACATTCTGCTTGGCGCTCCGGCAGTCCTGCTGCTATTGTTCCTGGTTATCTGGAAAAGACACCAGCATATGATCGAAGACAAGGCAGGCTTGCGCATAAGGAGAGCACGCAAGGTGGCCAGCAGACGGTTAAAAAGTGCCGCTGCCTCGCTAAAACAAGGGAAGAAAGAACCATTTTTTGATGAGATATTCAAGGCATTATGGGGCTATGTATCTGACAGGTTGAACATTCCCGTATCCCAATTAAGCAAAGAAAACGTGGCGGCTGCCTTCCGCTCAAAGCAGGTTCCTGACAGCCTCGCCAAAAGCTTTTTGGATGGTTTACAGGAATGTGAGTTCGCCCGCTTTGCTCCCAAGGGGATGGAAAGCCCCATGGAGGAAACTTACAACAAAGCGATGGATACCATTGTAACTCTCGAAAATGAATTGCGAAACCAACAACGGACAAAATCTTGATGAAAGCCATTGCCACAATATCTTTTTCCCTTTTGCCGGTCATTTTTGTTGCCGCATTTGGCCGTTCGTTGCCCGACCATGTCATGGAAAAGGCCAATCAGGCTTATATTGATGAAGCTTACCAGGAGGCTGTTTCTCTTTATGAGAAGATTGCAGAGATGGAATGGGAGTCAGCCTCATTGTATTACAATCTCGGCAACGCCTATTACCAGAAAGGCATGCTTGGCAAGGCCATCTTGAATTACGAGCGGGCATTGCGCCTAAACCCTTCAGACGAAGCGATCCGACATAACCTGCGCATCGCTGTGGGACAGACTGCCGACAGGATAGAACCCCTGCCCCGGCTGTTTTTTCTTGACTGGCACGACCGCTATGTTCTCCTGCAGCCGGTCGATGCATGGGCAAAAAACGTGATCATCCTGGTATTCCTCACGGCACTTTTTATTGCCTTATTCTTTGTGGCACGCAAAAAGGTATACAAGCAGCTTTGTGCAGGAGTGTCCATGGTCCTGATATTGTTGACCCTTGCGGGCTTCTATGCTGCCGGCAGGCAATATTACACCGTACATGAAAAACAGGAAGCCATCGTGATGGCGTCGCGTGTTGTGGTAAAAAGTGCGCCGGGTGAGCGCGGCATCGACCTATTTTTGGTCCATGAGGGGACCAGGGTGGAGATATCAAATACAGTAAGGGATTGGTCCGAGATACGGCTTGCCAATGGCAATATAGGATGGATAGAGCGCCGTGCGCTGGAAGAGATCTGATCAGTTTCTTTGCCTGCTTCGGTTATCCTGGCGATGGCGCCGTTGTGCTTCCCTGAACAGCATCCT
>PWNO01000098.1 GCA_003557765.1 Bacteroidales bacterium | reverse complement strand
GTAAAAAACAGGTCATACCTGTATTTTTTGGACGTCATCAGGATGGTGGCATTGAGCCCGGCAGACATGTCGAACAGCTTTCCGATACCCAACACCAGAAAGACATAGCGTCCTGCTTCATATGCCGGTGCCATGAACTGGAAAATCGTATCGAGGTTGACCCAGATGATCAGGAAGAGGCTTGCCCCGACCACCAGGTTGCCTGCAGTGGCTTTCTGATACACCTCTTCCATGCCAGCCATGTGACGTGTTTTCCAGAAGCGGGCCACCAGGGGGCCGGCTACCTTGACCATAGAGCGATAAGGAATGAGCATCACAGAGGTCATGAACACCATCGTGGTATAAATCCCGGCAGCCGCCAGGTCGATCATACTGGCTACCATCAGCGAGTCGATGCTTACCAGCAAAAATGTGCTGAGGTTGGTGACCAGGGTAAAGAGGCCATAGACGAGCATGATTTTGCCCAGGCGCTTCCACAGGCGGGAATATGTGGGTTTGAAAGCCAGCAAACCCTGGTGTCCTGCATACCCTATGAGGAGCAGGGGCGGCACACAATAGGCGATGACATATACGACAACGAAGCCCGGGAAGCTCAGCACCCCCAATGCATACAGTGTGATGGACACGGTCACCCCGATGCGCAGGATCACTTCATGTGCCAGCGTGGGGATCACATTCCGATAGACACTGCGGAGGTAGGACTCAAACAGGTTATAAAACAGGGTGGCCAGGGCCAATGGGACAATAAACCAGGCGTATTCCACGAGTAGCGGGCTGGATTCCTGGTACAACAGGGTAAAAGGCTGGCGCAAGGCTGCAAACAGCAGTGTGGTGAGCACAAAGCCGGCCAGGGCAAGGGTAGCCATTCCAAACAGGAAGCCGTGGTGCTGCTTGTGTTCATCCTGAAAAAAAGGAAAGAAGCGTGTGATGATACTTCTGATCCCCAAAGCAGAAACCTGGGCATATATCAGGGCAATGGTAACCAACAGGTTAGCCAGTCCGACCTGACCGGTGTCCAGGAAGTTTGTGAACAAAAAGATCTTGTTCAGGTATCCCAGGATGGCACCGGCATAGGAGATCACACTCACCCGGAAGCTGTCGCGCTGAATGATGCCCATAGCAAGGGGTTAATATGCAAAGATAGGATAAAATCGGCTGCATTGTTGCAATGCCACTACCTCATGCGTCTGTCAGGCTGTCGGCGTTCTCAAAGAAGATCTTTTTCATGTGATCCTGCGGCAGCTTAAAGGAGCGGATCAGGTCTTCAAAGTGTAGCCCGGTGTTATCTGTTCCAAAAAGGATTTTTGTGTGGTGCTTTTCCAGGAAACGTTTTGCCTTTTTATGATCGCGATTCATGGCGTTAAATCCACTTTTCCCGGAAATGTCGCAGTAAAAATTGGGGTAGTTTTCAAGTAAGCGGTCTATGACGCCAAATTGCTCAATTGGCCCTTTGTCATGAAAGTAAATTTCCGGTGGATTGTCAGAAATATTGTTCCAGAAGTGTGGCCCATGGCCGATGAAAGCCAGATCAGGAAATTGACGGAGACGTGCTTCCAGGTTGGCGAAGTCATAAAGGTAGCCCGGAAAGGGTTGCATGTGGTTTACCAGGTGATCCTTTAACAGCCTGGTTTTTTTGGAGAAGAGGGACAGATAATATTTGGTGATGCCGTTCAGGGCCCCGTTCATCAAGATGTCCAATACTTTTTCCAGGGCATTGGCTTTTTCAGGCACGTAGTGCATCCGGGGTTCTTCCATGTGAAAAAGCAAGGGCAGCTTATATTTGTCGATCACGCTAAGGTATTTCCCGATAACCTTATCTTCCCATTTGTGGGTCACTTTCAGCTCGCCGCAACCCTGGAGGCCTTTATTCACGTGCGCTTGTACGGTTTCTTCCAGGTTTTGCGTTTTGGGATCCGGGGCGTAAAAGGGCACGATCCTCTCCGGATGTTTGTCGTGGGCTTTAAATACCTCTTCGGGGGGCAGGTTTTGATACAGGTTGCTGATGGGAGGATCCTTTTCCTCCCAGGTCAGCAACCAGCATTTTTCGATGTCATGCGCATTCATGTATTCGATCAGCCGGTCGGTGTCGAATCCTTGCAGGTCGACGTGCAGGTGCGCATCGATTTTTTGCATAAGTCATACAGGCACTGACTGGCCTGCATTATTGATAAAAAAGCAGGTTAGATCTCCCAGGTATTTCCGCTTCTCAGCAGATCGTTTACCGTATGCACCTTGGAGTATTTCTTTGCCTCATCAATTTGTTTTTCAGAAAGCTCATCAAAGCTTTCGGCAGGAGCATCCCTGATGACGCCCACTGCTACCGGGAAGTCGGGCGCCTTCATCCATCCTATCATGCGGTGGATGCTCGGATTCCTGGCATACATGTCGTGTACGAGGATGTCGTCTTCGGTGATGCCGTTTTTGCCGATCTCCACCACTTCGAGATGGGTACCATTGAGGATGATGCCTTTATCACGGTCCTTGCCAAAGATCATGGGTTCACCGTGCTTGAGGAACAGCTGGCGATCATCGCGGGTGTCCCGGTTGGTGACTATATCGTGGATCTTATCAGCATATATTATGCAGTTTTGCAGGATCTCCACCACTGCGGTGCCATTGTGTTTGGCTGCCTCATAAAAGACTTCCGTCATCACCTTGATGTTGTTATCCGGCACCCTGGCAAAGAAGGTGCCTTGCGCTCCCATAACGAGGCCCGAAACGGTAAACGGGTGCTCTATGGTTCCGTAAGGAGAAGTTTTTGTTTTTGCGCCCAGTGGCGTGGTAGGCGAAAACTGTCCTTTGGTCAGACCATAGATCCTGTTATTGAAGAGCAGAATGTTGATGTCGATATTTCTGCGGAGCACGTGGATGAAGTGGTTACCGCCAATGGCCATGGAATCACCATCGCCGGTGGCCACCCACACGCTGAGGCCGGGGTTGGCAATCTTCAGTCCGCTTGCAATGGCCGCTGCCCTGCCGTGGATCCCGTGAAAGCCAAAGGTGTCCACATAATATGGGAAACGTGAAGAGCATCCAATGCCGGATACCATGGCAAAATTCTCTTTGCGGTATCCAATCCTGGGGAACACATTGCCTACAGCCGCCAGAATGGCATGGGCACCACATCCGGGGCACCATTTCACCATCTGGTCGCTGACAAAATCTTTTTTCGTTAATTCTACCGGGGACTTTTCAACTTTATTGTATGTAATCATGGTTTATTCCTCCAATAATTTGGTAAACGTTTCGGTGAGCTCCTTGATATGGAAGGGCAACCCCTGTACCTTATTGTACTGGTGGAAGGGGATGTCCGGGTAGATCATCCTGAGGTAGTTGACAAACTGGCCGCCGTTGAGCTCACATACAATCACTTTTTTGTAGCTGGCAAGCACCTCCCTGGTGTTTTTGGGAAGCGGCTTGATATAATTGAATTGTGCGTGGCTGACTTTGTGTCCGGCATCCTGCATCCTGGTGACCGTAGAGGCGAGTGCCCCTTCCGTGCCTCCCCATCCGACAACGAGCAGATCGCCTTCTTTTTCACCATTCACTTCAAGCAATGGAATGTAATCGGCGATCCTGCTGATCTTTTCCTCCCTGATGTTGACCATCAGCTGGTGGTTAAGCGGGTCCGTCGACACATTGCCATCAATGTTTGTTTTTTCCAGGCCGCCGATGCGGTGCCTGAGTCCTTCCACGCCTGGTGCTGCCCAGTGGCGGACGAGTGTCTTTTCATCGCGGCGGTAAGGTTTGTATTTTGGGTCATTGGGGTCGGCCATTGGAGGCTTGATCGCAGGCAGATCATTTACATCGGGGACCCTGAAGAGCTCGGAGCCAAATCCCAGGTATCCGTCCGTAAGCAGGATCACGGGTGTCATGTGCTCCATGGCATATTTGCTGGCCATATAAGCATAATAGAAGCAGTTGGCCGGACTGGATGCGGCCATCACCATAAGCGGGCTTTCTCCATTGCGTCCGAAGAGTGCTTGCATCAGGTCAGACTGCTCGCTCTTTGTGGGCATACCTGTTGAAGGACCTGCGCGCTGCACGTTGACAACCACCAGCGGCAGCTCCGTAATCACAGCCAGCCCGAGGGCCTCACTCTTCAGCGACAGTCCGGGGCCGGAAGTTGTCGTAACGCCCATCGAGCCGGCAAAGCTGGCCCCAATGGCAGAGCAGATCCCTGCGATCTCATCCTCAGCTTGGAAAACCTTGGCGCCAAGGGACTTCTGGGCAGAAAGTTCCATCAGGATCTCTGTGGCAGGGGTGATCGGGTAAGATCCCAGGAAAAACGGCCTTCCACTGCGCTCAGCGGCAGCAAGTAGCCCCCAGGCAGTCGCCACGTTACCAGTGATGTTGCGGTATGTGCCCTTTTCCAGGGGAGCGGCAGGCACGCGGTAACGGACTTTGATATCTTCAGCGGTACTTGCATAGTCGTAACCGGCTTTCAATGCATGTTGGTTCGACTGAACGACCTTGGGTTTATCCTTGAATTTGTTTTTGATGAAATTCAATGGGGTTTCCATGTCGCGCTCAAACAGATAGAAAAGCATCCCCAACACGAACATGTTTTTGGTTCGCTCGGCCATGCGCTTGTCGACGCCCATTTCCTCCAGGCTTTGCTTGGTGAGGTCAGTAATGGGCGCTTTAATCACCTGGTAGTCATCAAGGGACCCATCTTCCAGCGGACTCTCCGTATAACCAGCCTTGCCAATAGCCTTCTCATCAAAGGTAGAAGAATCGATCACCAGGGTCGTTCCCGGCTTGGCCCATTTGAGATTAGCTTTTAACGAAGCCGGGTTCATGGCCACGATGACATCGCACATGTCACCAGGCGTGTAAATCTTTCTTGAACCCATGTGCATCTGAAAACCACTAACGCCGGCAATGGTGTTATGTGGTGCGCGTATCTCGGCGGGAAAGTCAGGGAAGGTAGCCAGGTCATTGCCAGCCAACGCGGCTACATCAGAAAAAATCGTCCCTGTTAACTGCATCCCATCGCCGGAGTCACCCACAAACTTAACCACCACATCTTCCAGCTCGCGAATATCTTGTTTATTAGCCATAACTGAATGTTGATTTATAGTAAGATGATATAAAAAATCTTTTGTCCGAAACTGTTGCAATACATTAAAGTTGCGAAGTTAAATGTTTATACCATAATTACTTCAAAAATCGCTGACTTTTTTTGATTTTTTCCAATAAATGCCAGGGAAGTGTTTCCTTTTATTTAAACCTGTTTCAAATTACATCCTGCCGTTGATAATTGGTGATTTATTTCTTAAAAAGACATTATCTTTGTGGTGTCAATAAACCGATTTTAGAAACCCATAAAAGTTCAAAGAGATGGCTTATGTAATTAATGAAGATTGTACTGCTTGCGGCAGCTGCATCGATGAATGCCCCGTAGACGCTATTTCTGAAGGTGATATTTATAAAATTGATCCTGATGTGTGCACTGATTGCGGTGCTTGCGCAGATGTATGCCCGGTTGACGCAATTCATCCCGAATAAGACCTGACTGACCGGTTAACCGCGTCAGGAAACTTAAAGCCCGTGCTGTGGATGCAGCATGGGCTTTTTTAAATGTGCTAATGTGCTGATGTGCCAATGTGCCAATGTGCCAATGTGCTGATGTGCCAATGAAGGGTTTTGGATAAGATGATCAGAAACGTGAAACCACATACCGGACGAGACACAATTCATTATCTTTGCACAAGGCATAAAACCCAACCATAGGGTGCAAA
Source organism: Bacteroidales bacterium (assembly GCA_003557765.1). The sequence goes on along the minus strand of PWNO01000098.1, from coordinate 22,307 downwards.
GTAAAAAATTTGCAAAAATCGGACTATCCACCACCAAAGGTGGGTGGCTTTAACCCCGATTTTTGCTTCGCACCGCAAATTTTTTATCTCGCACAGGCCTGCGGGCAAAGCCCCGCCAGAACATAACCACGCCCAAAGGACGTGGGTTTACAGGTTAAACTAAACTGATTTGGCAAAGCAAGAAGACAAATATCCCCCGTCACCTGATGCGACCATGACCTTCTGGAAGCATTTGGAGGAACTGCGCGGGCACCTGATCCGGTCGGCCCTTGCCGTGTTTTTGCTGGGCATCGCTGCATTCATTGCCAAGGACTTTCTCTTCAACCAGGTGATCCTGGCTCCCAAGGAGCCCTATTTCCTGACTAACAGGGCCTTTTGCTGGCTTTCAGCGCAGCTGGGCATCCCCGCCCTCTGCATCAACAAGGACCCGGTGCAGCTGATCAACATCGAACTCGCCGGCCAGTTTACCACCCACGTGGTGGTATCCCTCATCGTGGGAATCATCATCGCGGTTCCTTACATCGTTTGGGAGATATGGCGCTTCATACGGCCGGGTCTCAACGAAAGGGAGCGCGCCAATTCCCGGGGTGCCGTTCTGGTCATATCCGGATTGTTTCTCACAGGGATCCTTTTTGCATACTTCCTGATTGTCCCCTTGTCCATCAACTTCCTTGGCTCCTACCAGGTCAGCGGACTGGTGGAAAACCAGATCGCCCTGCGCTCCTTTATCACCACAGTGACCACCATCACCTTTGCAGCCGGCATCCTCTTCGAACTGCCTGTATTCGTTTTCTTCCTTAGCAAGGCTGGCATCCTTACCCCGGCAACCATGCGCAAGCAGCGCAAGCTCGCCTTCGTGCTGATCATCGCCCTGGCAGCCCTCATCACACCCCCCGACATCTTCAGCCAAATCATGGTCGGCGTGCCATTGTTCATCCTCTATGAGATCAGCATCCGGATCTCACAGCGCACGATTGACAAGGCGCAAGCGGAGGGAGTGTAAAGGACAAAATGACAAAAGGACGAAATGACAAAATGTCTAAAAGTCGAAAAGTCGAAAGGTCAAAAGGTCTAAGGATCTGGGGATGCGATGTGTTTTGCCTGGGCATAGAAGTTTGAGGGTTGGATTAAAGATATCCACAAATTAGCACAAATAGTTTTCACAGATACACACAAATGCCAGGTAACCTCAAAACCTAAGCTTTTGAACCAACAGCAACTGGAATTGTTACATCCTTAGGAGAAATGTATACAATGTAAAACATAAAAAAGAGGATGCGATGAATAATGCCCAATTTTACTACGCCAGGCCGGCAAACGAGCCGGTAAAGCCCTATACCAAAGATACTCCCGAGCGCCGCGAGCTGGAAGCAGAGCTTCAGCGGCAAAGCGACATGCAGGTTGACATTCCCCTGATCATCGGCGGAAAGGAGATCCGCACCGGCAACACCGCCAAGGTGGTGATGCCGCATAATCACCAGCACGTGCTGGCCACCTACCACAAAGCTACCGAAAAAGAGGTTAAGATGGCCATTGACGCCGCCATGAAGGCCCATAAGGAGTGGACCGAAATGTCTTGGGTGGAGCGCGTGTCGATCACCCTGAAGGTGTCCGAACTCATCGCGACCAAGTACCGTGCGCTGATGAATGCATCGACGATGCTGGGACAGGGAAAGAATGCCTACCAGGCGGAAATTGAGGCAGTCTGCGAGACTGTGGATTTCATCCGTTTCAATGCCCACTACGTCAGTGAGATTTACAATGACCAGCCGCATTCCGAGCGTGGCAACCTGAACCGGGTGGAATACCGGCCGCTGGAGGGTTTCGTCTTTGCCATCACCCCTTTTAACTTCACGGCCATTGCCTCCAACCTGGCACTTGCCCCGGCCATCCTTGGCAATACCGTAGTCTGGAAGCCAGCCACCACGGCCTTGCTGTCCAATTATTACCTGATGCAGATATACCAGGAGGCAGGACTTCCTGACGGCGTCATTAACTTCCTTCCCGGACAAGGAAGGGTAATCGGCGATATCATTTTGCAGGATGAAAACCTGGGCGGCATCCATTTCACCGGCTCCGATACCACCTTCGACAACATCTGGGAAACAGTGGGCAAGAACCTCGGCAAATATCGCTCCTACCCTCGCGTGGTGGGTGAAACGGGTGGCAAGGACTTTGTGTTCGTGCATCCGTCTGCCAACACCGATGAGGTGGCTACAGCACTGGTAAGGGGCGCTTTCGAATACCAGGGACAAAAGTGTTCTGCCGCTTCCCGCGCCTACATCCCCAGATCACTCTGGTCGGAGATCAGGGAAAAAACGGGCAACAATATTGATATGATCAGGAAGGGCGATGTGCGCAACTTCTGCAACTTTGTGAATGCCGTCATTGATGAAAAGGCCTGGGACAAGATCATGGGCTATATTGACAAAGCCAAAAACTCGGCTGATGCCGAGGTGATCTTTGGCGGAGAAGGCGACAAGTCGAAAGGTTACTTTATTGATCCCACCGTAATCCTGACCAAAGACCCGCACTTTGTCACCATGGAAGAAGAGATCTTTGGCCCGGTATTGTCTGTATATGTGTATGAAGATGAAGACTTTGAGAAGACCTTGCATCTCTGTAACGAGACTTCGCCCTATGCCCTGACCGGAAGCATCTTTTCGAAAGACAGGTATGCCACTGTTAAAGCCTGCCGGATCCTTCGTTATTCGGCTGGTAACTTTTACATCAACGACAAGCCGACCGGCGCGGTGGTAGGCCAACAGCCCTTTGGCGGCTCACGCAGGTCCGGCACCAACGACAAGGCCGGCAGCTATCTCAACCTCCTGCGCTGGACCAACCCACGGTCGGTTAAGGAAACCTTCAACCCTCCGACAGACTTTAGGTATCCCTTCATGCATGAGGAAAAGTGCTATCAGGGCGAGTAAAGATTTTTGTGGCTGAGCGACAGCGATGTCCTATAAACGAAGCGATTCGGAATTTGAGGCATGAAGTTACCTGCGGTGAAGCTTGAAACGTGTATTGGAGCAGCAAGCTGTTGGGTTATTTCACGACACTGACCTCTCCCCTGAGGGATTTCTGAAAGTATTTCTTGATTTTTGGGGCAGCATAGCCGTTGCCAAACAGGTACATCAGCTTGGTAACGGCTGTTTCTGTGGTCATGTCATAGCCACTGATGACCCCGGCCTTTTCCATCCAGGCACCGGTTTCATATTTACCCATGATCACCGAACCTCCCTGGCATTGGGTCACATTGCAGACCACGAGTCCACGGTCCACGGCAGCCTGCACCTCCTCCCGGAACCAGCTACAGGTAGGTGCATTCCCTGAACCGTAGGTTTCCATCACCACCGCCTTCAACCCGTCGATCGACAGGACAGAGGTCACCACCTGGCGGCTGATGCCTGGGAAAAGCTTCAGGATGGCAATATCGGTGTCCATCCGGGTAAAGATCCTGAACTCCTGGTCGGTGGCCTTCTGGATGGCGGCTTCATTGTAGTTGATGTGCACACCTGCGTGGGCAAGCACCGGGTAATTATCCGAACGGAATGCTTCAAAATGCTCCGCGTTGAATTTGTGCGTGCGATTGCCCCTGTAGAGCTGGTATTCAAAATAAATACAAACCTCCGGGACAATGGCGCTGCCGTTTTTCTGAGCGGCGGCAATCTCTATGGAGGTGATGAAATTTTCTTTTCCATCGGTACGGATCATTCCGATCGGCAGCTGCGATCCGGTCAGGATCACGGGCTTGGAAAGGTTTTCGAGCATGAAGCTCAGTGCAGAAGCCGTGTAGGCCATGGTGTCTGAGCCATGCAGGATCACAAAGCCATCATACTGCTCGTAATGTGCTTCGATGATCTTCGCCAGCCGAACCCACACCTCCGGCTCCATATTTGAGGAGTCGATGATGGGGTCAAAGGAAATGCTCTCAATGTGGCAGTTAAACTTCCGGATCTCAGGGATCTGGTCGGTGAGGTGTTCGAAGTCAAACGGATTGAGCACACCGGTTTCCGGGTCTTCCACCATGCCGATGGTGCCACCGGTGTAAATGACGAGTATGTGAGGCTGGTTGGGCATGCTGAGGTTAAGGTTAAAGCTAAGGTTAAGGTTCGTCATTCCGAACGAAGTGAGGAATCTGTTTGCTTACCGGGATGCAGATGTAAAAATGTTATGTGGTTAAAGGGTTAAGGGGTTGTGGAGTTAAGGGATTTGAAGTTTGAGGTTACCTGGGTACTGCCTACTGCCTTCTGCTTACTTCTTACTTTCATCTTCCTCCTCTTTATTCCCTGCTTCCCACATCATGGCAATGCAAACAACCGCTGTGCGTTTCCGGTAGTAACGCTTGCCACCTCATCCAGGCTCATCCCTTTGATCTCCGCTACGCTTACTGCCACGTGTCTCACATAGGCGCTTTCGTTGCGCTTGCCGCGATGGGGCACTGGGGCCAGGAAGGGCGCATCGGTTTCCAGGCTAATGTGATCCAGGTCCACAGCCGCAACCACTTCGGCCATAAGGCTGTTCTTATAGGTCACCACCCCGCCGATGCCCAGCACAAAGCCCATGTCGATGGCTTTTTTCGCATCCTCCACCCCACCGGGATAACAATGAAACACGCCCCGGAGGTTTTTCTGCCGGTAAGGCCATAAGACCTCAAACAGTTCCTTCAGGGAGTTTCGTGAGTGCAGCACCAGAGGCAGGTCGTATTGCAATGCCCAGTCGACATGGCGATCGAGTGATTCTTTCTGCGCTTTCTCATAACTGGTATCCCAATACAGGTCTATTCCTGATTCGCCTACGGCAACAAAGTCTCCTTTTTCAAACCAGGAAGCGATGAGATCCAATTCGGTTTTATAGGATTCCTTTACCGAGGTGGGATGCAATCCCATCATTGGGAGGCAGGTATCCGGGAAAGCCCGTGCCACCTTGAGCATATCGGCAACCGTATGGCTGTCGATATTGGGCATCAGCATATGGGAGATGCCTTCTGCGGCAGCACGGGCAATCACATCCTTCCTGTCGTGATCAAATTGCGCCAGGTAGATGTGGGTATGGGTATCAACGAGATTCAACACTACAGCACTTTAAGCTCTTTTCCGATTTTGATGAATGCATCTGCACATTGGTCGAGGTGCGCTGTTTCGTGCGCTGCCGACACCTGTACGCGGATGCGCGCCTGGCCCTTGGGCACTACCGGGTAGTAGAAGCCAATCACATAGATGCCTTCGTCGAGCAGCCTGGCAGCAAACTCCTGCGACAGGGGCGCATCATAGAGCATCACGGCCACGATGGCAGACTGGGTCGGCTTCAGGTCGAATCCGGCCTTTTCCATTCTGTTCATGAAATGCTTGGTGTTGCGATGCAGCTTATCCTGCAGTTCATGTGTTTCGGCCATCATGTCAAACATCTTGATGCCGGCATTCACGACGCCCGGGGGCAAGGAGTTGGAGAAGAGGTAAGGACGTGAACGCTGGCGCAGCAGCTCGATGATCTCCTTACGCCCGGTGGTAAAACCACCGATGGCACCACCAAAGGCCTTACCCAACGTGCCGGTGATAATGTCCACCTCGCCGCGGATATCATAGAGCTCCGTGACTCCACGGCCTGTCTTACCCACCACACCGGCCGAATGGCATTCGTCCACCATCACCATGGCATCGTATTTCTCAGCCAGCTCCACGATCTTGTCCATTGGGGCCGCATTACCGTCCATCGAGAATACGCCATCCGTGACAATGATGCGAAAACGCTGTGCCTGAGCCTCTTTCAGCTTGGCCTCCAGGTCTTCCATGTTGGCATTCTCATAACGATAACGGGCTGCCTTACAGAGTCGCACGCCATCGATGATAGAGGCGTGGTTCAGCGAGTCGGAGATGATGGCATCCTCTTTGGTCAGCATCGGCTCAAACACCCCACCATTGGCGTCAAAACATGCCGCATAGAGAATGGTATCATCCGTTCCAAAATATTCTGCAATCTTTTTCTCCAGCCTCTTGTGCAGGTCCTGGGTGCCGCAGATAAAGCGCACCGACGACATGCCAAAGCCCCTTTCGTCCATGCCTTCCTTGGCCGCCTGGATCAGATCAGGGTGATTGGAGAGGCCAAGGTAATTGTTGGCACAAAAGTTAAGCACCTCCTGTCCAGACTCCACCTTAATTTTGGCATCCTGGGGTGTGACAATGATACGCTCCTCCTTGTAAAGGCCGGCATCACGTATTTCCTGTAGCTCTTTTTGAAGATGTTCTTTGATTTTTCCGTACATGGGATTCTTTTTTATGTGATTTTCATGGGCAAAGATATTGTTTTTGATGAATATGGCTTTTGCTTTTCTCCTTTTTGGAATCCGCAAAAAATGCATATTTTTGCCCATGTCGGGTTTTTGGCACCTTGGTTTTCGGGGCCTGGGGAGTAAGAAGTAAGGAGTAGAAAGTAATCCACAATTAAACACAAATGGGACGCAAATACACACAAATGCCTCTGTCAGTTTCAAACACACTGCAAACCCGGACTTTTAGACTTTTCGACCTTTAGACTTTTAGACCTTTTGTCTTTTCGTCCTTTTGTCTTTTCGTCACTCATTATACACACTTAAACCATAAACGCATGAAAAACATTTTGGTAGTTGGATCAGCCGGACAGATCGGATCAGAGTTAACCCTGGCATTACGAAACATTTATGGCGGCGACCAGGTTGTTGCGGGTGTCCGCAAGACCAAGCCCTCGGAAAAGCTCCTGGAGACAGGGCCTTGTGAGGTTGTTGATGCCCTCAACAAGGAAGCACTGGTATCCGTTGTGGACAAATATAAGATTGATGTGATCATCAATATGGCGGCGATTCTTTCGGGTACCGGGGAGAAGAACCCGATGCTGGCCTGGGACGTCAACATGAACGGACTGATCAACATCCTGGAGCTTGCCCGCGAGCGCAAAATGAAGCAAGTGTTGGTTCCCAGCTCCATTGCCGTTTTTGGCCCCACCACGCCCGTGGACAACACCCCTCAGGAGACCATCCTGAAGCCCACCACCATTTATGGGGTAACAAAGGTTGCCGGCGAGCTGCTGGGTGATTATTATGTGAAGAAATATGGCATGGATGTCAGGGGGCTTCGCTATCCCGGCATCATCAGTCACGAAACCCTTCCTGGCGGAGGCACCACGGATTATGCGGTAGCCATCTATTACGAAGCCATCAAGAACAAAAAGTACACCTGCTTCGTCAATGAAAAAACACGCCTCCCCATGATGTACATGCCGGACTGCCTCAAGGCAACCATTGACCTCATGGAAGCAGACTTCGACAAGCTGAACTATCACTGCGATTACAACGTGGGTGCGATGGACTTCACCGTTGCAGAGATGGCAGATTCCATCAGGAAACACATTCCGGATTTTGAGATTAGCTACGAGCCTGACTTCCGCCAGGATATCGCTGACTCCTGGCCAAACTCCGTGGACGACTCCGATGCCCGCAAAGACTGGGGCTGGAAACCGGATTATGACCTGGATGCCATGACCGAAGATATGCTCAAGGCCATCGGCGAAAAACATAAAAAGGGACTGATTTAGTTAGCTGTTAGCTTTTGGTTATTGGCTGTTGGCTATTAGCTAGCAGCCAATAACCAAAATTCGTTTATCTTTGTATCGGCGTCAAAACATTGCATACTGATGGATCAATTCATTGTATCTGCCCGCAAATACAGGCCCGCCACTTTCGACATGGTGGTCGGGCAGCAGGCGATCACCAATACATTGAAGAATGCCATCAGGAATAATCACCTGGCGCAGTCCTTCCTTTTTTGCGGACCACGGGGTGTGGGCAAGACCACCTGCGCACGCATCCTTGCGAAGACGATCAATTGCCAGCAGATCACTGAAAACATTGAAGCCTGTAACACCTGCGAATCCTGCCAATCGTTCAACCAATCGCACTCCTTCAACGTGCACGAGCTGGACGCGGCCTCCAACAACTCTGTGGACGGCATCCGCACCTTGGTGGATCAGGTGAGGGTTCCGCCGCAGGTTGGTGACTACAAGGTTTATATCATCGATGAGGTTCACATGTTGTCACAGGCGGCTTTTAACGCTTTTCTGAAGACCCTGGAGGAGCCACCGGCCTATGCCAAGTTCATCCTCGCCACCACTGAAAAGCACAAGATCATCCCGACCATCCTCTCGCGATGCCAGATCTTTGACTTTGCGCGCATCACGGTGAAGGATATCACCAGGCAGCTTGCTTATGTGGCTGAACAGGAGGCTATCGGGGCAGATCCTAACGCCCTGCACATCATCAGCCAAAAGGCTGACGGAGCCATGCGCGATGCGCTGTCCATCTTTGACCAGCTGGTCAGCATCACCGGCAACAGCATCACCTACGAACAGGTGGTCGAAAACCTGAATGTGCTGGATTACGATTACTTTTTTAAGATGACGGACCTCATCCTGGAGGAAGATGCCACGGGCATATTGCTCATGTTGCAAGAGGTGTTGCAGAAAGGCTTTGAAGGTGCTGATTTCATTACCGGCTATGGGGCACACCTGCGTGATTTGCTGGTCAGTCAGGATCCGGCTACTTTGCAGCTTATTGAGACCAGCGACGACATCCGCGAAAAATATAAGGAACAAGCCGGAAAGTGCCCCAGGCCTTTTCTGATGCAAGCCCTGGAGGTCATCAACAAGGCGGACGTTCAATACAAGACCTCCGGTAACAAGCGGCTGGTACTTGAGCTTGCCCTGTTGCAGATGGCTGCCCTCGAAAAAAAAAAGGCCAGCTCACAGCAATAAGCCCTCCAAAGGTGCTCCCTCCCACTGAGCCCCCGGCAAAAAAACCATCCCAAAAAGAAGAAAAGCCCCACAGGGTTGTCGAAAAAGCCAAAAAAAACGTAGCACCACCCCTGAATGTGCCGGAGGGCCAAAAAAAGTCACCTGTAACACCGCGCATACGATCTGGCGAAAAGGGTGCCATCAAAAAGGTAAGCCTGAAGATCAGCAGCACCAAGGATACCAAAAACCAGGAACAGGAGCTTCCCACTTCGAAGGCAAATTTGCCCGCATCTTCCTTTTCTGCCGAAAAACTGGCCTCAGTGTGGGGCAGTATGGCGGCCCGGTATAAAAAAAGCAGCCTCTCGCTCCATATGGCGCTTACACAAAACGAACCCAAATTAAAAGATGCACATACGGTCATTGTGTATGTAGAAAACTCAATTCAAGAAGAACTTGTCCGGGAAAACACCACCGAGATCCTTACGTATTTGCACCGGGAGCTGGACAATGCCCTGGTGCGCCTGGAGACAGCCATCCGAAAGCAAAGAAAAAAACAGAAAGCCTACCTACCAAAGGAAAAGTTTGAAGAACTGATCAAAAAAAACCCACACATCAAAAAATTAAGAGATGAACTGGGTCTTGACCTGGACTACTGATAACCTGCATGATTTGGAAAAAGCAGAGCAGCAAGCGTGCCAACAATTAACAATTGTTAAAACTCCAGTAAACTATTTTTCAATAATTTTGTTTGAATTTAGACAAAATTAATATCCTTTCACATTAAACCCATATGCATATGAGGCACACACAAAAATGTTTAATCTTTACCATGCTCCTGTTTGCGGTAGTTGCAACCCGCGCATCGGAGCACCGGATCGCCTTTGAGGAGTATACGCTTGACAACGGGCTCCACGTGATCCTGCACGAAGACAACACCACACCCAATGTTGTGGTTAACATCATGTACCATGTCGGTGCAAAGAATGAGTTCCGCGATCGTACGGGCTTTGCTCACTTTTTTGAACACCTGATGTTTCAGGGCACCGAGCACATCGGCAGGGGAGAGTTTGCTGAGATCGTTGAACAATCTGGAGGATCGCTCAATGCTTTTACCAGTTTCGACGTCACCAACTATTTCGTGCTGCTGCCTTCAAACCAGCTGGAGCTGGGCTTGTGGCTTGAGTCAGAGCGCTTGCTGCACCCGGTAATCGACTCCACGGGCATTGCCATTGAAAAAGATGTCGTAACGGAAGAGATGAAGCAGACCCGCGACAATCGCCCATATGGGAGGATGATGACCGAAACCATCAAACGCGCTTTCACCGTACACCCTTATCAATCTGATGTGCTGGGGCAAGATGAACACATCCGTAACGCTACCAAAGAAGAGATCATGGCTTTCCACGCGATGTTCTATGTGCCTGAAAATGCCGTATTGGTTGTTACCGGTGATATCCGGATTGATGAGACCAAAGAGTTGGTAGAAAAGTATTTTGCAGACATTCCCCGCGGCGGCCACGAGATTTTCCGACCGGACGAAGTGGAACCGGAGCGCACCGAAGAATTGCGCGACACGGTGTATGACAACATTCAACTGCCCGCCTACATCCAGGCCTATCACATCCCTGCCCAGGGCACGGAAGACTATTACGCCCTCCGGATGCTGGGGTCCTTGCTCTCCCAGGGAGAAAGCAGCCGCCTGCATCGCCGGATGGTCGTTGAAGAACAAACGGCAATGGTGGTCCAAGCCAATCCACTTGGACTGGAAGACCCCGGCTTGCATATGATCCTCTCCATTCCCAACATGGGCGTAGACCCGATTGAGCTGGAGATGACCATCGACGAAGAGCTGGAACGGGTCCGCACCGAGCTCATCACCGAAGAAGAGATGCAAAAGCTCCGCAACCAGGTGGAATCACGTATGGTTCGTGACAATACCACCATTGCCAGGAGGGCGATGAATCTCGCCAACTACCATCTTCTTTATGGGGACGCCAACCTGATCAACACCGAAATAGACCGGTTTATGGATGTGACCCGTGAAGACATCATGGAGGTGGCACAAAACTATCTGCACGAAAACAACCGCGTGGTACTGTTCTATATGCCCCAACCCAACTAAACCATACAATCAAGTCATAAAACGATAAAATTTCAGATACATCATGAAAAAAATCAGCATATTTTCATTACTCACGTTTTTCCTGTTTTTCTCTGCCACTGCTGAGCTTGACAGGAGTCAGCGTCCGGAGCCGGGACCGGCACCGGAGATCCAGTTGGGTGAATTTGAGTCTTTTGAACTGGACAACGGTTTACAAGTGATCGTTGTGGAAAACCGCCAGGTGCCTGTGGTTTCTTTTCAGCTTTCGCTGGATATCGATCCGGTTCTTGAAGGCGATGCCAAGGGTTACGTGAGCCTCGCGGGATCGCTTATGAGCGAAGGCACGACCAACCGCAGCAAGCAAGAGATTGACGAAGCGATTGACTTTATCGGGGCCAACCTGTCGACCTCATCCACAGGGATGTTTGCCTCTTCGCTGACACGCCACAAGGATGTGCTCCTCGACCTGATGACCGACATCCTTTTTAACCCCAGCTTCCCTGAAGAGGAGCTGGAGCGGCTGATTAACCAGACCAAATCCGGGCTGGCCACGATACCAACCGACGCCAGCGCCATGGCCAACAATGTGGCAAGGGCTGTGGTTTACGGCCACGATCACCCTTATGGCGAGATCACAACCGAAGAAACCCTGGAAAACGTAGACATCGCAGACATCAGGCAATATTATGAAGACCACTTTAAGCCCAATGTGGCATATCTGGTGATTGTGGGCGATATGGACGTGGACGAGGCCCGTGAGTTGACGGAGACCTGGTTTGCGAACTGGGAGCCGGGTGAAGTGCCTGAGCGCACCTTCCCCACCCCCGAGCCACCTGAAGGACGCCGCGTAGCTTTTGCAAACCGTGCCGGTGCCGTGCAAAGTGTAGTCGCCGTGACACACCCCGTCGAGTTAACTCCCGGCCATGACGATGCCATCAAAACCAGTGTGATGAATTCCGTACTGGGAGGTGGTGCCTTCTCAGGCAGGCTGATGCAAAACCTGCGTGAAGACAAAGGTTACACTTACGGTGCCCGCTCAAGCCTATCTACCGACCCGCTGGTTGGCCGCTTCCAGGCGCGTACCGAAGTGCGCAACGAAGTGTCCGACAGCACGGTTACGGAAATCCTGTTCGAGATGGAGCGTATGATCAACGAACCTGTTGATGAAGCCAGCCTGGAGCTGACTAAAAACTTCATGACGGGTAGCTTTGCACGCTCACTGGAAAGTCCGCAAACCATTGCCCGATTTGCCAGAAACGTGCTGCAATACGACCTTCCCGATGATTACTATGCGACCTACCTGGAACGCCTGGAGGCCGTAACGGTGGAAGACGTGCAGGAAATGGCCGCCAAATACCTGAAACCGGATAATGCTATTATTGTGGTCGCAGGTAACCAAAACGAGGTGGCTGAAACACTGATCCCTTTCAGCGCTACCGGTGAGGTGGAGTTTTATGATGCCTTTGGCCGGCCTTTCGTGGAGACTGAACTGGCAGCTGCACCGGAAGGCTATACAGCCGAAACAGTAATTGAAAGGTACATCGAGGCGATCGGTGGCAGAGAGCGACTGGAGAGCATTGAAGACCTCACCCAAAAGATGACCGCAAACGTCCAGCGCATGCAGGTCCAGATCAACAACTACCAAAAATCACCGCATTACTTGCTCGTCGAAACCAAGCTGGGCGACATGGTTGTCTCCCAACAGCTTTTTGACGGCGAAAAGTTCAAGGTACAGTCCCAAGTGGGCATACAGGAATTTTCAGAAGGACCGGAGTTTGATGAGATGAAGCTGCAGGCCGTAATGAACATGGAACTGTACTACGACGAATATGACATCCGGACAGAGTTGCTTGGCGTACGGACATTAGACGGCAGGGATACTTATAAGGTTGAGTTGACTTATCCCTCAGGCAACCAAACGCAAGATTATTACTGTGTGGAAACAGGCCTGAAGATCAAGTCAGCCACCATGCAGACCAAGTCTTATTTCTCAGCATATCAGGAAGTGGAGGGGTTGATGTTCCCACACGAGATCAGACAAGAAGCTGGCCCACAACATGTAGATATGCAGCTAGAATCCGTGGAGATCAACGCCGGACTCACAAAATCGTTTTTTGAAATTGAATAGCGTAAATGGGCGCATCATCAAAAAAAGCGGCACGTCAAGGTGTCGCTTTTTTTATTTTCCATCGCCAAGCTGCCCTCTTGGGCATCATACATCCTTCAATAACCGGTTGTTGTCTGACTTTTCTATCGCGTATTGGAAGTCCTGCATGGCAGTTTTCAGTCTCTCCAATGTTTTGGAGGGTTTGGCATGGAGGTCTTCGGTGCCGCTATATTCCAGGCGGTCAATCACCGTCTTGAGCTGTATCTTATGAATATCGAATGCGGGCTGATAGGCACTGTCGCGTGCACCTTTGGTTTCAACTTCGCTCACGAGCCCGGTTTTAAAAAGATAAAATAAAATATGGCGCACCAGGCTGCTTGGAATATTCAGGCTGTCGGCGATCTGATCAGAGCTGAGCGGTTTTTCTCCTTTCTCAAAATTTGTAACCATAAGGTGCATGATGTATAAGGCCAGTATTTTTTTATTGAAGGGGCTGATGTTTTTGGTTTCCGCCTCAAACTCATAGTTGTCAACATGTTGATTGGCGAAGGATAGTTCAGCGCCGAACAATACAACAATCCAGCTTACCTGCATCCACAGAAGCAGGAGGGGCAATGCGGCAAACGAACCATAAATGGCGCCATATTTTGCGGCGCCGATCTGGAAAGCGATATAAGCCCATTGCACCAACTGGAAGATGGTACCTGCTATAATGCCGGCAATCAGGGCGGAACTGAATTTCACCCGTGTATTGGGCATGATCATGTATAGCAAGGTAAAAATGATCCAAATCAGCAGGTAGGGGATCATTTTTACCAGAAACAGGAGCACGGGGTTGATCAGCGTACCGCTCATTTCCTGGATCTGTGTGTTCAGGTATACTGTGGTGGCACTGGCCACGATGAAAAAGAGGGGAGCAAGAAACATCATGGCAAAATAGTCGCTGAACTTTCGTGACCAGCTCCTTGCCTTAGTTACCTGCCATATTTCATTGAAAGACTGTTCGATATTCGTGAGCAGCATGGTGATGGTATAGAGCAGGATCAGCAGACCCACAGTGGCGACGGTTCCTCCGTGCGTTTGCGCAAAAAATGAGCGCGTCAGGTCCATGACCCAGTCAAACACCTCCTCCCTTCCGGCCAGCGCAAGTTGCAGCTGCCTTTCCACATACATTTCCAGCCCAAAGCCCTGGGCTATGCCAAAGGCCAGGGCCACGATCGGCACGATGCTGAACATCGAATAAAAGGTAAGCGCCGGTGCCCTCAGCATCACCTTGTCTTCCCTGAAGCCCCGCAGGGCCAGCACAAGAATGCGAAGCTGCTTGATAAGAAATGTTTTTCGCGGTGGCAGGTCTTTCAGCGGCATTCGCCAGATCTCCACGCTCGCAAAATGCACCGCCTTACTGATGGCCTGGAAAAAAGCGTTGATTTTTGTTTTCATGGGGAAAAATGTCAAAATGTCAAAATGTCGAAATGTCGAAAGGTCAAAAGGTCAAAAAGGCTGTTTATTGGCTGTGGGCTTTTAGCTATGGACTTGTTTGTTGTGGGCTGTAGGCTGCCGGGCCAAAACACCGTCATCGCCTATTCAAATGTACGGGATAATTTTTGATTGTGTGTTTTTCGCTTTTGTTTTATTGGTTAAACGCACAAAAAACGGCACCCCGGCCTGCTGCCGGGTGCCGTAAGTATGCTGCCCTGGATGAATCCTTTGAGACAAGGCATTCAAACGCAAGGGTGTTTTTGTTACACATGTTGACCTGGCGGCCAACGATTGTTTCCTCTGAGATCCTCAGCGACATCCTCGGCGACCCTCGGCACACAACAAAACCGCAGCGGATTGGCTAACAACTTTTTAAAACTTCTAACAGATGACCGGGGCTGCTGGGCGATGATCAGTTGTGAAACAGGTGGTAACCCCAAGGTTCCAAGCTCATTGACAATCCGGAATCCATGTCGAAGTTATCTCCCGTGAACAGTTCGGTGTACTGGCCGGCAAAGGCATCCCCGGCAAAGTCCACGTCTAAGGCCTCATCCGAAAGGTTAAGTACCACAAACACCCTGTCGCCATCTTCTTCACGTACAAATGAAAACACCTGCTCATCGTAATTGGTGTGCACACGGATCATCTCGCCGCCAAAATCGCCGTTCCAGAGCGCCTTGTTTTCCCGTTTGAGGTGAAGGAGTTTTTTGTAAAAGTCGTGATACTTGTAATCTTCCCAGTCGATCTGGTCTTTCTCAAAGAATTCGAGCATCCGGTCGAAGCCGGCTTCCTGGCCGCTATAGATCAGGATGGTTCCCGGGATGGTGGCTGTAAACACGGCAAATGCCTCCACGCCATCACCCAGGCGGTCAAACTCGGTGCCAGCCCATGAGTTTTCATCGTGGTTGGTAATGAAATACATCTTATAGGCACCATAAGGGAAGCCGTCTTCTGCCTGTTCCCGGAAATAGTTGTCTATATCAGCTACCGTTTTTTCACCAGCAGCGACGTCGTTCATGATATGATGCAGTGTCCAGCCATAGCCTGCTTCAAATGCATGGTAGTGCAGTTCTGGATGTTCTGCTTCTGCAAGCATGAAGACCTCTTTGACGCCTTCCAATTCCTGTCGGGCACGATTCCAGAACTCCGTAGGCACCAGGTAGGCCACATCACAGCGAAAGCCGTCGATACCGATCTCCTCAACCCAGAAACGCATTTCGTCGATCATGGCATCACGCATGGCTTCATTGGCATAATCGAGCTGCAGTACGTCCGTCCAGTCTTCATTAGGCGGAAGAAAGTTGCCATCGGCATCGGTTTCATAAAATTCAGGATTGGTCTCTGTCCAATAATGATCCCAGGCGGTATGGTTAGCCACCCAGTCGAGGATGACATACATTCCCCGCTCATGGGCCTCATTTACGAGCCGCTGGAAATCGGCAAGTGTGCCAAACTCCGGATTTGCGGCTGTGTAATCCTTGATCGAATAGTAGCTGCCCAAGGTGCCTTTGCGGTTCTTTTCGCCAATTGGCTGAATGGGCATGAACCACAGGATGTCCACGCCCATGTCTTCCAGGCGTTGGAGGTGCTCACCGAAGGCTTCAAATGTTCCTTCCGGCGTATACTGACGCACGTTCACCTCATAAATGTTGGCGTTCATGCTCCACTTGGGATGACTCACGGCGCTGATCTCCTTGTCAGCGACCTCACGATCCCTCTCAGGAGCCGGGCCACAGGCGATCATCGTCACCACCACGAAGGCCATCAGAAGAAGCGGATACATGTGCAATCTTGTTTTTTTCATCGTTTTATATTTATTTGGTTACTAAATAGTTGCAGAACAAAAGGGTTATTGGGTATTGTGGTTAGTTGCACAAATGCTCACAAATGCCTCGGTTATCCACTTACTGCTTACTAATTACTTCTTACTCACTTCTTCCCCGTGAGCACCTCATACCCATTCGCTGGCACGGCAACCTCCATCTTCCCTTCGTCCGCAGCAAACTCACTTCCAAAATGCGCCTGATAGCGGGTATTCCTCAGCTTTTCCGGAATCTCAAACCGGACAACCTGGTCTTCGTCGCTCTTGTTAAAGACCACGATGGCGTTTTCGCCAAAATAGGAGCGGCTGTATGCCCAGATGTGCTTTCCCAGCTTCAGTGTGTCAAAGTCGCCGTATACAAATGCGAGGTTATCATTGCGCAGATGTCCCAATTTGGCTGCCCTGTCCCGCACATCCTGTTGTCTGTCGGTCAGGTTATCAAACTTCATCGGGCGGCGGCTGTCAGGATCGCTTGCGCCCGGCAGTCCGATTTCATCGCCATAATAGAGCACGGGCACGCCGGGGATGGTCATGATGAAGGCCGTCAATTGTGAAAGGCGGTCATATCCAACGGGGTCACCCACATTGATCTCGCGTTCCCAGCCAGGCTCGGTGTCGTCTTCATCCCAGCGAAGATCGCCACCTGCCAGGGAAATGAAACGGGGCAGGTCGTGGTTTCCGGTAATGTTTCCCATCAGGTGCTGGTAGCCATAGTGGTCAAAGGTCTGATATATGCTGTAATCCAGGGTTTCAAAGGAGGATTCATCCTGGCCGAAGACGGACCGGGCATCGAAATAGAGGTTAAAGTCAAACTGTCCATCGAGGAGTCCGCTGCCCACATATTCGCCGATCAGTTCGCGGCTGCCGAAGGTCTCCCCGATCTGGTAGAGCCTGCGGTCATTGGGGATCATGTAGTCTTCCTTTAGCTTACGGGTCATCTCGCGCCAGAACTCCAGGTGGATGTGCTTGGTGGCATCGTGGCGGAAGCCGTCGAAATGGTATTTTTCGATCCAGAAGAAGGCACTGTCGGTCATCAGGTCGACGACTTCCGGGCGCGAATGGTCAAGGGTGGGCAGGAAAGTGTCGAACCATGTGGTCAGCCTGTGCTCATCCCAAAGCCTGATGTTCTTTCGGCCATCGGGCAGATTCAAAGTCGTTGCCCATTCTGGGTTTTCGCGGATAAGTGGATTCTCTTCGTGCACGTGGTTGGCCACAAAATCGAGCAGCATATTCATGTTGTTGCCATGCGCTTGTGAAAGCAGGTCTTTTAATTCCTCCTCGGTGCCAAAACGATGGTCTACCGTGGTGAGTGATACCGGCCAGTAGCCATGGTAACCGGTATATTTGCGCTGCGGCTCCGGATGCTCAAAAAAGGCATCCTGTGGGTTCTGGGTGATGGGGGTCATCCAGATGGTATTGATGCCGAGCATGTCGAAATAGCCTTCTTCTATCTTTTTCCGGACGCCTGCCAGATCTCCGCCGTGGTAGTTGGCACGGTCAGCCACCTCGGGATCATCCACAGGTTCATCATTATCAGGGTTGCCATTGTAGAAGCGGTCGATCATGAGAAAGTACATGATGGTGGCCTCGTGATCCTCACGGGTCAGCTGACCAGGCTCTGTAACCGGACGGCCATGTGTAAGTGGTATCAGCAAGTCGTTTGAAGGCCCATGTTCGTTTTGCGCCCAGATACGCAGGAAGCTCCGTGGCTTATCTTTGGCATCGCCAGGCACCTGTACCTGGATCAGGCCGTCGTGGGTGGTCACATATACATCCGGAATGCGAAAGTTTTGCCAGAGGACAAAAATGTCATCCACATCATTATCCTTGCCAATGTTCACTTTGTAGCGTCTGTGGCTTTCAGGGTATAATCGTGGAGCCACATCACGGTCTACCTGGCCAACCTCAAGCAGGGAGTTGAAGCCGCCAATGTTGTTGTCCACCACGTTGGGGTTGTTGGGATCCAGCATGTCTTCACCATCTGCCCTGATCTGGTATTGGTAGCGGCCGGGATTCAATTCAAGCGTCGTTTGCCAAACCCCGTCGATGAGATGCATGGGATTGGCGCTCGCGTTCCAGTCGTTCATCTCGCCACGCAACGCTACGTTTCGGTAATTTTCACCCTGAGGGTCGAACTTGAATGTAAACCGCTCCCTTTTATCTCGCTTGACAATCAGGCTATATGGGGTGCCGCTTTCCCAGATTTTTATTTCTGAGAGATGGGGGGTGAATTGTGAACGGGTATAGATCTTCAGGTATTGGCGGTCGCCGGCAAGCATATAACCAAATCTGTCGGGCCCTGTTACAGAGTCGATGCCGGCTTCGGTGCCCATCACAAAATAGTCTGTCAGCACAACCGTGGTGGTATCCCCTTCAAGCTGCACGGGTGAGGCCAGGCCAAAGATAGCTTCACCGTCCGGGAAAATTCTGTCAGGGCGTGGCTGGCACGACCAAAGGCTGGTAGCTACCAGCAGGGCGGCAAACAATGCCATTGGAGATGTTGATGTATTCTTCGGCATATTTATAGTATTTGGGTTACTTGTTAATTTCAATAAATTTGATCTATGAAAGGGTTATGTGGGATTGAGGTTTGAAGTTAAGATATCCACAAATTAACACAAATCGTTTTCACAGATGCACACAAATGCCTCAGGTAACTTCATTCCTCAAAACCTTTCTATTGTGCTTTCACCAGGAAATAATTCTTTTTCCCCCGTTGCACCACCACATATTTGTCATTGATGAGGTGCGATGCATCCACTTTGGTTTCTTCCGTGACCTTTTGCTTGTTGATGCTCACGCTGCCTTCCTTGAGCATGCGCCGCGCTTCCCCTTTGGATTTGGCGATGCCGGTTTTTTCAGCAAGAAAAGAAGTGAGATCCATTCCCTGAAGCACTTCATCACGCGACACGTCAAACAGGGGTACGCCATCAAAAACAGCCAGGAAGACATCCTCGGGGATTTTGTGCAGGGCTTCAGTGGTGCCTTTGCCAAACAGGATGCCAGAGGCTTCCACAGCGGTGTCATAGGCTTCCCGCCCGTGCACCCGCACAGTGATGTCTTCAGCCAGTGTTTTCTGCAGCAGGCGCTGATGTGGTGCTTCGTGATGCTGTTTGATAAGGCTTTCAATTTCCTCCTTCGAAAGCAGGGTAAATATTTTGATATACCTTTCCGTGTCCACATCAGAACAGTTTAGCCAGAACTGGTAAAAATGGTAGGGAGAAGTATAGCGCGGATCAAGCCACACATTGCCCTGTTCGGTCTTGCCAAACTTGTTGCCATCGGCTTTGGTGATCAGCGGGCATGTGAGGGCGTACACCTCACCGCCTGTCTTGCGACGGATCAACTCTGCTCCTGTGGTGATATTGCCCCACTGGTCGCTGCCCCCCATCTGAAGCTTACAGTTCTTGTGCTGATAAAGAAAGAGGTAGTCGTATCCCTGCACCAGCTGATAGGTGAACTCGGTAAACGAGAGTCCGGTTTCAAGGCGCTTTTTTACTGAATCCTTAGCCATCATGTAGTTTACGGTCAGGTGCTTGCCTACCTCTCGCAGGAAGCCCAGGAAGGAAAAGCCTATCATCCAGTCGTAGTTGTTGACGATCTCTGCACGGTTTTCACCCTTTTCAAAGTCGAGGAAGCGCAGCAATTGTTTTTTGATGGCCTCTTCATTGTGGCGCAGTTCTTCTTCGGTGAGCAGGCTGCGTTCTTCGCTTTTACCGCTTGGATCACCAATCATGCCGGTGGCGCCACCAACCAATGCGAGTGGTTTATGACCAGCACGCTGCAGGTGTTTCAGCATCATGATCGACACCAGGTGTCCGATATGCAGAGAATCCGCTGTCGGATCGATTCCCACATAGGCAGTTGTCATCTCCTTCTGTAGTTGTTCTTCGGTGCCGGGCATAAAATCGTGCAGCATGCCCCGCCATTTCAGTTCTTCAACAAAATTCATTCGCGTTGTTGTTTATTTTTTAAGGACAAAAAGACAAAAAGACAAAAGGTCAAAATGTCGAAAGGTCGAAAGGTAGAAAAGTCCGGGTTGGCTGTAGGTTTTTTGGTCATTGGTTTTTGCCTGTTAGCTTTGGGCTGTTGGCTTTTGTCAAAACAGCAGACAAAGATAATGACTTTGTAAATACGGTTGGCTAACTCCCGTCATTCTGGTCTCGTGTCAATGATACTGTGTCGGTTAGGTTGCAGCGTTTTCTTCTCAGCTCAAAAATAAAACCGCGCATAGCATGCGCGATGTAAGAAATTTCTTTTTCAGGGATGAGGAAAAAGATCAAAACTTAGGCCGGCAAGATTAGCGTTGACATGACACTGGTGTGCTAAACAATGCGGTGCCGGGGTTGTTGTATTGAGTAGAAGAATTTTTTCATCATAAAAGTCAGTAAACGCCCATCTTGCAAATCCCGATCATTCGGGAACAAGTTTTTTGACACACAGGAAGATGATTATTCATCGCTTGCAGCAGAGCGCCCTGAATGGGCAATTTAATTCAGCCCAGTGGCAACGCCTTGGGTAAACAGGGGACAACACCCCACCAGCGCCCTGAAAGCACGCAGGCTTTTGGTCTTCTTGCCAAAAGCTAAAAGCCAACAGCAAAAAGCTAATCGTAGTCCTGCAAAAAACAAGCCCCAGATAACAAATAATTTGTAAAACCATAAACAGATAACAATGGACAAACCAGCAAACACCACATTGGATATTCATCCCATCATCAGGAAGCGTTGGAGCCCGCGCACTTTTGCGGACAAGGCTGTGGAAAAGGAAAAGATACAACGGATTTTCGAGGCTGCCCGCTGGGCTCCTTCGAGTTATAATGAGCAGCCATGGCGCTTCATGGTAGGACATAAGGGAGATGCCACCTGGGGAAAGCTGCATGAATGCATGGTAGAGTTCAATCAGCTGTGGGCCGGCAAGGCACCGGTACTGATTCTTGCCATCGGCAACACCAAGTCGGTAAAGGGCGGAGACAATGCCGTTTACCAGTATGACGTAGGGCAAAGCATGTCGTACATCACCTTCCAGCTCGAGGAAGAAGGCCTGGTTGCCCATCAGATGGGCGGTTTCAGCAGGGAAAAAGCTGTTGAGCTGTTTTCCATTCCTGATGACCACACACCGCTGACCATGATGGCTATTGGCTATCACGGCGAGTTGGAGGACCTGAACCCGGATTTCCGCGATATGGAGAAGGCCCCTCGGGAGCGTAAGCCGCTTTCGGAGCTTGTTTTTGCGGACAAGTTCGGAAACCCCGCGGAGATGTAGGAAGTAAGAAGTAGGTAGAAGTAAGTAGTAAGAAGTAAGAAGAAAAGGGTGCGGTGTCTCGTTGTTGTTGTAACACCGAGTCCCTCTTAATGTGTTAATGTGCCAATGTGCTTTCACACAAATAGCCCACAATTTGCTGAAAATGTGTCGGATAAAAAATTTATCTCACTGAAAAACATGGGTGCAATCCATAAACGGACTAATGTGCTAATGTGTTAATGTGCTAATGAAGGGTTTCGGTTGGAAGATGAGGTTCTCCCTTTGGATAACAAAACCCAAAACCTCACCGCCCTTCCCCATCAGGCCAAGTGTTTTAGCACGGCACGCACCACGTTCTCGGCGCCTTCGCCGATTTGGGCGATGTCGGCATCGAGCATATAGCAAGGTGTGGTAAATACCTTATTGGCTTCGTCGACCACCACCTGTCCGTGATCGGTGTTTTCGTGTGTGGCACCCATCTTGCCGATGGCATCCGCCGTACCTTCATCCTGGCCAATGGTCATCTTCACGTCTCCGAGCACTTTAGCTACCAAGACCGGGGAAATACATAATGCTGCGATGGGTTTGCCGGCCTTATGCATTCCCTTGATGGCTTTTTCCACATCCGGCTGCACTTTGCAGTCCGGGCCGTCAAACGCGAAGGAAGAGAGGTTTTTGGCCGCACCAAAGCCGCCCGGAAAAAGCAAGGCATCATAATCCTTGGGATCAAAGGCGTCCAGTGCCTTGATATTGCCCCGCGCAATGCGTGAAGCCTCTATGAGGACATTGCGTTT
>PWNO01000023.1 GCA_003557765.1 Bacteroidales bacterium | reverse complement strand
CGAGAGGGATGAGATCCTTAGCTTTATCTCCAAGTCCAGCCGGGGGATCATGAAAGGCTATTCCTACCACGAAAAATAAGCTTTCGCAATGATTGCCATAAGCTGTGCGGAAGTGGGCAAAAAATACGGCTACCGATGGGTGTTCAAAGGGTTCACCTATTCATTCGGAGCAGGTGGGAGCTATGTGATCGCAGGCAAGAATGGCAGCGGAAAATCCACTATGATTCGCATGCTTTCCGGACACCTTACCCCAAATGCCGGCCAGATCATATGGAACACAGGCAAGCAACGCATCGACCCTGATCAGATTTATCAGCATGTAAGCATCACCGGGCCCTATGTGGAGTTGCCCGAAGAGTTCACCTTTCCGGAGCTGATCGATTTTCACCGGCGCTTAAAAGGTTTGCCTGCCGGGATTGAAACCCAGGACATGATGGCCATCAGCGGGCTGGAAACATCTGCCAGCAAGCCAATCAGGCATTTTTCTTCTGGCATGAAACAGCGGGTCAGGCTGTGCCTGGCACTTATCCCCGACAGCCAACTCCTCCTCCTGGATGAACCCTGTTCCAGCCTCGATGCAGAAGCCCGGCAATGGTACAGGGAGATGCTTGAAAACCACTGCCATGGCAAAACCATTGTCGTGGCATCCAACCACTACGCAGAAGAATACCCCAGCAAGCACACAATTATAGAGATATAAGCATCTACGCAGGCCGCTTTTTCTTTCGCGCCTGACTTTTTTTTTATTACTTTTGTGCAAATTTTATCTGTTTATTATTATTTATTCGCTCGGATAAACCGGGCATTGTGCCGGCCTGGCGCAGTCATATTCGCCATGCAATGCAATAATCATCGATGTATGTGTCTATCATTTTGCATGTCCCGGTTCATTAAGATTTTCTTTAATCCCAACCTATGGCAACTACAGCAGACATTCGTAACGGCCTTTGCATGGAGCTAAACAACGAGTTATACGTCGTTGTCGAGTTTCAACACGTGAAGCCCGGAAAGGGCGGTGCCTTCGTGCGCACCAAACTGAAAAACCTGAAAACCGGCAAAGTATTGCAGCACACTTTCAATGCGGGGCATAAGATCAACCCGGCCAGGGTGGAGCGAAGGCCATACCAGTTTCTTTATAAGGATGACATTGGCTATCACTTCATGCATGCCACCACTTTTGAGCAGATCAGCATGGAGGAACATCTTATCAACGCACCAGAACTGCTCAAAGAAGGGCAGGATGTGGAAGTGGTTTACCACGCGGATACGGAAACGCCGCTTAGCTGTGAACTTCCTCCATTTGTTGAGATGGAGATCACCTACACGGAGCCTGGCGTAAAAGGCGACACGGCTACCAATACCCTCAAAGCTGCCACCGTCGAAACAGGTGCCACGATTAACGTGCCCCTGTTCATCAACACCGGTGAACGGATCAAGGTAGACACACGCACCAAATCATACGCGGAACGCGTTAAATAAGCACATTCCCATGCAACTTACACCACACAAAACACTTAAAGAGATCGCCGGGTACATAGATGCGGAATATGCAGGCGACCCTGGGATGCCCGTAAGTGGGATCAACGAGATCCACAGAGTCGAAAAGGGCGATGTCACGTTTGTGGATCATCCAAAATACTATAATAAAGCACTGGAATCAGCAGCCACCACCATCATCATCAATCAAAAAATGGCCTCTCCCAATGGAAAGGCCCTTATTTTTTCCGATGACCCCTTCCGTGACTTTGTTTCCCTGATTAAAAGGTTCAGTCCTTTTAAAGCTGCAGATGCCATGATTAGCCCTACGGCCAGCATTGGAAAGGGTACGGTTATACAACCAGGCGTGTTTATAGGCAATGATGTGAAGATCGGAGACCATTGCATCATTCATGCAAACGCCACCATCAACGACCACACCGTGATCGGAAACAATGTCATCATTCACTCCGGTGCCGTCCTTGGAGCGGATGCTTTCTACTTCAAGCGTCGCCCGGAGCATTACGACAAGCTGGAGTCATGCGGACATGTGGAGATCGGCGATGATGTGGAAATCGGTGCCAACACAACGATCGATAGGGGCGTGTCGGGCATTACCACCATCGGTGCCGGCACCAAGCTGGATAACCTCGTGATGGTTGGTCACGACACCATGATTGGCAAAAATTGTCTGTTTGCAGCCCAGGTAGGTGTGGCAGGATGCGTAAACATTGAAGATGATGTGATCCTCTGGGGACAGGTTGGCGTGCAGAAAGACCTGCGCATTGGCAAAGGAGCCGTTGTCCTGGGCCAGTCAGGCATTGCCAAATCACTTGAAGGGAACAAAACCTATTTTGGGTCGCCGGTACTGGAAGCCAGGGAAAAAATGAAAGAGCTGGCTATCATGAAGCGCCTTCCTGAGATCGTGGAGAAGCTTTCCGGATAAAGTGGCAACATTGTCTACTTCACGTTGTGGCGTTCACCCTGAGCAAATATTAAATTCATTGCTGAAATAATCGGTGCCTGTTTTACTGTTTACACTGACAGCAAACAACCTGCCCTGTTTTATTCAGGCTTTTATTGCAGCTCAGATGCACGGAACTAAAGGCCGCTGAAAAACATTTGCCATTATCAAGCTTTCACAACGAAGCAGAGGCCTGTACGAAGCAGATGGCCTGTTCATACTGTTATTCTGTGGGGCCTGCCTCATCGGGTTTGTATTTGGAAGGACATTTCAGCAGGATGCTGCTGGCCACGAAGATGTCTTCCTGATAACTGCCGATAAGCACCACTTCGTCAGAACGTTCAAAATCAGTCGGTTTCCCGCCAAAATAGAGCACCTCAGCAATCCCTCCATGGCCATCATCGAGATGAAAGCGCAGGGTGAGGGTGTTGTCGGTTACCTCCTCCACAATCGGCTTACCCGGAACAAGCTCTCCGATAATGTGAAACTCCCGCTCAGGCATGGCCTTGGCATCGGCAAAGCTGGCATAGGTGTCTGCGTTGTACACAGTACTTACAATGGCACCTATCGCGATGACCACAAAGACCAACCCAATGATCTGGTTACGCTTCATCACCAGTTATCTTTGTTGATTCCTGTTTTTTTCCTGTATCACGGATGGACTTGATGTCCTGTTCTGCTTTTTGAAGGCGCTTCTCGATGTAAAACAAAAAGGCTGCGATGCCGAAGAAGATAATCACCAGCAACAGCACGACGACAAGCATTTTGGTTTCTCCCATTATATCTGGTTGTTTTGGTTTTCCCTGATTTCCCTGATTTTTATTTCTATGCGCAACATCCTGTAGAACAAGCGATAGAGCCACCAGGCCATGATGAACCACCCCAGCACGGCGGGATAGAACACCCATCGCATTTCAGGAGCAAGGTCGCCGGTAGCCAGCGCCGGGTTGCCATCCACCCCGGGATGAATTGATGAACCAGCTGTGCGTGGCAATATCATGATGAACACGAAGAAGAGCACAAAAGCAAACACACTGTACACAGCAGCAAGCCGGGCCCGTTTTTCCGGATCTTCCAAAGATGACCTGAGTACGATATATGCCAGGTAAATCAGCATTCCGACCGCTGCGCCATTGAGCTTCGGATCATTTACCCAGTAATCACCCCATGTAAACCTGGCCCACAACATGCCGGTCAACAATCCCAGCAAGCCGAAAAGCAAACCAACATTGACAGCAGCCAGGGCCCGCAGGTCATCCTCTGGCTGCGACCTGGCAAGGTACCTCAAGCTGAACACCACGCTCATGAAGAGAATGAATACCATACCAAACCACATGCCTACGTGAAAATAGATATTCCGGATACTTTCCCGCAAGACAGGCAAGTCGGGAACTTCAAAAAGCAGGCCGCCGGCGATCACATATACGACCAGTGCAATTCCCGCGATCTTCCACCAGTTTTTCTTTATGGCATGCATGGGCAAGTGTTGTAACGCTGTTATTCTCTCCAAATATAAGGAAATAATACCATGGACAAAGTAAATGCAATAAAAATGAGCAAGAGGGTGATGAGCATGTCGCTGGCTGCCTCGGCCAGCCGAGCGCCTGCCAGGCCGGCATTTGAGACCCTAATGAGAAGCAGCAGGAGAGGCAGCACCAAAGGAAACCCAAGGACCGCCATCAGGGTAAAGTTGTTTTTCGCTTTAGAAGCAATGGCTGATATCAACGTAAGCACGACGGCAAAGCCGATAACCCCGAGGAGCATGTTGATCAGAAACACCGTGACGGTTTGGAGTGGATTGCCCATAAACGCGATAAACAAAAGCAGGCCGGTCAGGCTAAGCACGACCATCAGCATGCTGTTATATATGATCTTTGACACAATGACTTCTTTCCCGCTGGCAAGCATGTAATAATAGAGTTGCCGGTTTTCACTTTCCTGTATAAAGCTCTTCATGATGGCATGGATGGAGGCAAACAGGATAATCAGCCAAAAGAGGGCGTTCCAGGTTTGCAGCGCGATCCTCCCGTCAAAAGCAAGGTAAGTAATAAATACGGTAGAGACCAGGTAAAGCACGACCCCACCGACAGCAAATTTGTTACGCCATTCCAAACGAAAATCTTTACGGATGAGATGTAAGATGCGATCCCTTTGCATGCGGTAAGGTTTTGTATTACAAGACGTGCCAGCCTGCCTCTGGAGTCATGTGAAAATACAGGATAATAATATAAAAAAGCCCCTCATTTGGAGGGGCTTACAGGGTGACTAATGGGATTCGAACCCACGACCCCCAGAACCACAATCTGGTGCTCTAACCAGCTGAGCTATAGTCACCATGTAATTGCGGTGCAAATATACAACAAAAAGCGCTTTTCGCTGAACAAAAAACACTTTTTTTATCGTCTTGCATCAAGGGTGTGCAGGGATCGTCTACTCTTCGATGGTGGATTCGAATTCGCGGATGAAGTCATCCAGGTTGTTGTTTTCCTTGTATGCCTCTTCTTTAAAGAATGCCAATACGGCCTCCATGTTTGCCGGTGGACGAAAGCCGGGAATCGCCGTAAGCAGCTCAAGGTTTTCATTAAAGAATGCCACGGAAGGATAGCTCATCTGCCCTTGAAGCAATGCGATGGCAAAGCTATGTGCAGGCCGGCGCTCACCCAGGTTTTCATTTTCAAATGTTACACCACGGAAATCAATTGGTTCCTCCTGTTCGGCATTGAGCTTAACCGGATAAAAGTTTTCATTCAGGTAATCTGCAATAACCGGATGTGCGTAAGTTTCATTGTTCATCCTCCGACAAAATCCGCACCAATCGGTATATACATCTACAAAAACCATCCTGGGTTCTTCGCTGATGGCCTCCTGGGCTTCTTCTATGGTCATCCAGTTCACCCCGGCATCTGACGCCTCTAAAGAATGCACATAAAAAAAGCTGGTCATAAAAGCGAGTAAAACAAAAGCACTCAGATTGTTTGTCATAGTAATAATTTTTTTGCAAAAATACAAAATCATGATGTGTTTGCACACTGAAAATAAACACAGCAGGACATCATATTGTTTCTTATTTTTGTTTTTTTCGAAAAATCTGCCCTGTTATCGGGCTGTAAATAACATGCATGTCAGACCTATGCGTTTACATCACGTTTACCTTTACAGTAGGGCAGTGAGTGAGCCATTCCCGCATTCGCGAAAAACAGCTTCAATGCAATGGGAGGTGTGGAGCATGATGCTTTTTACATTGAAAAGTGCAGCAAAGTGGTTTTATAAACATAGCGTTCAGGTATGATGATGTGGTTCAGACGATCCAGGGTGCATGCACTATCTCCGGGTTACATTACCTGGAGGCGTTTTTTGCGTATACCAACAGCACTGGCAGGCCTGTTGTGGATCTCCTTGTGTGCACTTCTGGCCATGTTTGCCTATGTGATGATCCCCGACAATACCCCGCATGCCAATCACCAGCAATTGGAGATTGCTACACATGAGCCAGGTACCAGGATGACCTTTCTATATATCACCAAAAACCAGCCATATCAAAAACCGGGTATGCCTGCCAAGCTAATATCAGGGGCTATCCTGCCCTATAACACCATTCCAATACAGGATTATTCCTTTGAAGAACAAAGGATACATTACGAGTCATACGCAGGAGAGCCAGGCTTTATGGGCATGGAGGGCAGTTATCACCTGGCAGACGTACTCTTTGCTGTTGACCTTCACGGAGACTTCATCCGGAAGGAGGGTGATATCCATATCATCACTGATCTTTATGGCGATCAACACCAGCTAACGATTGATGAAATGCGCCGGCAGGTGCACGACAAACATATCAGGGAACGGGTTTTCCGGTTGGGCACCGATCGCTTTGGTCGCGACATGCTGAGTCAGCTGGTTTTAGGAATCCGTGTATCTCTATCTGTAGGCTTTATCGCTGTGTTCATTTCCCTGGTAATCGGTATCACCCTGGGAAGCCTTGCCGGGTTTTTCCGAGGCTGGCTGGATCAATTTATCGTATGGCTCATCAATGTGGTATGGTCGATACCCACGCTATTGCTTGCCATCGCCATCACCTTTGCACTGGGAAAGGGCTTTTGGCAGGTTTTCGTAGCTGTGGGGCTGACAATGTGGGTTGAAGTAGCCAGGGTCGTTCGCGGTCAGGTATTCAGTGTGAGGGAAAAAGAGTTTGTGGAGTCGGCCAGGGCCCTGGGGCTTGGCAGTATGCGTATCATCAGGCGACACATTCTGCCGGTGATCATGGGTCCTGTGATTGTGATTTCGGCAGCCAACTTTGCATCTGCCATCCTGATAGAAGCCGGACTGAGCTTCCTGGGTATCGGCGTGCAGCCACCCATGCCATCCTGGGGTACCATGATCCGTGAGCATTATGGGTATATTGTCCTGGACAAGGCCTACCTGGCCATACTGCCGGGGCTGGCCATCATGTTGCTGGTGCTGGCTTTTATGCTTACAGGGAATGGGCTAAGGGATGCCCTGGATCGCAGCGCCAAAGATTAAACTGATCCGGAAAGCACATTCTACCTCACCTTGCTGCCTAACATGGGCACAAACCTGAAAAAACCGAATTGTTCTTCTTCCGTATGCGCATCATCAATTTTTGTGATCCGTTTCATGACCTGCGTGTCACCCTTGCCAATAGGGATCACAATGATGCCGCCGGGGTTAAGCTGTTCCAGGAAAGGCTTTGGCAGGTAAGGCGCTGCTGCAGTAACCACGATCCTGTCAAACGGGGCAAAGGCTGGCAGGCCCTGGTAGCCATCCCCGTAAAACACCTTGATCTTGTAGTTCATTTCAGCCAGAAACGCCTTGGTTTTATTATAAAGACTGTAATGTCGTTCCACACTAAACACCCTGGCTCCCATTTCTTCAAGGATGCAAGCTTGATAACCGCTACCAGTCCCAACCTCCAGCACCTTACATCCCTTTTCCACCTTTAGCAGTTCGGTCTGATAGGCCACTGTATAGGGCTGGCTGATGGTCTGTCCGGAGCCTATGGGAAAAGGTTTATCCTGATAGGCAATCTCTACGAAAGAAGAATCCAGAAAAAAATGACGAGGCACAGCTTCCAATGCCTCAAGCACACGCTCATCCTTAATTCCCTTTTCACGAACCTCCTCTACCAACTTCTTTCGCATGCCCTTGTGCCGGTAAGAATCTGTCATGCTTGTCATGTTTCCGAGGTAATGGTCTTTGAGATTACGAAAATAATCATTTCGCACTCCATAAAAAAACCTACTTTTGTCAAAAATCCGTTTTTTCAACAAAAGAAAAGTAACATGTCACAAACGATAGGCGTTTTAGGCGCAGGACACCTTGGCAAAATTCATATCAAATGCATCCAGGCATCAGACCGCTTTGAACTGACTGGTTTTTACGACCCGGATGAAAAAACAGCCGCTGCTGTGGAATCTTCATTCCACATCAGGCGCTTTGAGTCTGCAGAGGAATTGATCAGACAGGTCGACATTGTGGATATTGTAACCCCAACGGTTTCCCATTTCGACTGTGCTTCCAAAGCACTGAAACACGGTAAGCACGTGTTTATTGAAAAGCCACTGACCACCACGATGGAAGAAGCACAAAAGCTTATGGCACTGGCCGAAGAAGCCCATGTCAAGGTACAGGTAGGTCACGTGGAACGCTTTAATCCGGCTTTTATCGCTGCCAGGCCCTATATCACCACGCCCATGTTTATCGAAGCACACCGCCTGGGACAGTTCAATCCACGGGGAACAGATGTGCCTGTAACCCTTGACCTGATGATACACGACATTGACATTGTACTGAGCGCGGTCAATGCAGATGTAAAAAAGATCAGTGCCAGTGGTGTATCTGTTGTGTCAGACACCCCCGACATCGCCAACGCACGCATCGAGTTTTCGAATGGTTGTGTGGCTAACCTGACTGCAAGCAGGATCTCCATGAAAAACATGCGAAAGACCCGATTCTTCCAAAAAGATGGATATATAGCCGTGGACTTCCTGAAGAAAGAAACACAGATCATCCGCATGAAAGATGTGGTAGCAAGCCCGGATCCCATGGCTATGGTCATCGACCTGGGGCCTGAAAAAAATCAGAAACAGATATGGGTGGAAAAACCGGAGATCAAAACGATCAACGCCATTCAAACAGAACTGGAAACTTTCCACGACTCCATCACCAGAAATACTGACCCCCTGGTAAGTATCAATGATGGATATGCCTCCCTTGATCTGGCTTATCAGATTATGGAAAAAATTGCCGATAACGTCCAAAATATATCCGCTTAGATATATATAATACCCTTTGAAATATATTAATTTGCTGATCATAACAATATGTCAGTTTATTGGACGTTCCTTTCATATAATCCCCATGCACACATGATTATCCCATCAGCATCAATGAATAGCTAATAGCCGCGCGAAAGCAGCTGCCAGGACATACTAACGAAAAATATTTCATGGACAAACGGCTACAAAAGTTATACATCTACGCATTTGTACTCATTGATGTAATTGCGGCTGCCATTGCCTGGTTGTTGTTCATTTTCGCACTTGGCTCCAACAACGGCTTTGCCTTCAATAAATTCAGGGATGAGATCTTTGTACAAGAAAACCTTTTACTGGGGCTTGTCATCATACCCCTTTTCTGGCTTACCCTCTATTATGTAAGTGGCTCTTACAAAAGCATTTTTCGCCGATCCAGGCTGGGTCAGTTTGGCCAAACCATTTTAACCTCCATCATTGGTGTCCTTGTCATCTATTTCGTTATCTTACTGGATCAGGCTGTTACTGCCAGCAAAGGCTATTATCAGTCGCTGGTGATTTTATTCGTGTTTCATGTGTTTTTTACAGCCACCTTTCGTTTTATTTTGTCTACGCATATCACCAGGAAGATACACAACAGAAATATTGGCTTTAATACCATTATCCTGGGGAGTCAGAAAAAAGCCATTGAGATCACGAAAGAGCTGAATGCCCAAAAGAAATCTGCCGGCAACAAGCTGATTGGCTTTGTTAATGCAAGCAAACATGATGCATACCCCATGGCGGAGCTCCTGCCAAGATTGGGCGGCATTGAAGATCTCCCGCAAGTATTGAAAGCACATAAGGTGGAAGAGGCCATCATTGCGCTGGAGTCTCGCGAGCACATGAAGATCAGCAAAATTCTGACAGAGCTCTATGCAAACAATGTGGTGGTAAAAATCATTCCGGAGATGCAGGATATTCTGCTGGGGACGGTGAAGATGACTTCCATTTTCGGGACACCGCTCATTGAAATCCAGTCAGGACTTATGCCCGCATGGCAACAGTCAATCAAAAGATTCATCGATGTAACTGTTTCTATTTTCTGCCTGATCCTGTTGTCGCCGGTATTCCTGATCACTGCAGCCATCATTAAGCTCACTTCAAAGGGGCCTGTTTTTTATCAGCACGAACGCATCGGCAGGCATGGCAAGCCTTTTATGATGCATAAGTTCCGCTCCATGTATATGGATGCCGAGCAACACGGCCCACAATTGTCATGCAAGGATGATCCACGCATTACGCCTTTCGGAAGGTTCATGCGGAAGGTCCGCCTCGATGAGATTCCCCAGTTTTACAATGTGCTTCGGGGCACCATGTCGCTGGTGGGCCCTCGCCCCGAAAGGCAGTATTATATTGACCAGATCGTCAAAAAGGCGCCCGAATATAAGCTGCTGCAAAAAATTAAGCCCGGGGTCACCAGCTGGGGGCAGGTAAAATACGGTTATGCGGAAAATGTAGATGAGATGATCGAACGGTTGAAATATGATCTCCTCTACCTGGAAAACATGTCCCTGGCCGTGGATTTCAAGATCCTGATATACACCGTGCTAATTATCATCCAGGGCCGGGGCAAGTAAAACCTTAAATCAACCCCTCTTCAATCAGATTCACGATTACTTCAATATCGCGATCTTCACCATGTGGGTCATACTCTGTTTTCAAATCAAACCCAAAAAGCCTCCCGATAGACTGCCAGAAAAAAGCGCGAAACACGCCTCTGAATTCTCTGACAATGTCATATGATGTGTGCTGCGTTTCCCTGTCTACCAATTTGATCAGGATCAGGCCCTGGCTAAAAGTGAGCCTTCTGAGGTCATCTTCGAAGCGGTCCAGCAGCTCCTGCTCAGCCTGTTCGGTAAATGCACGTCTTTCACGGTCGGTTTCCAGCTCCTGAATCTTTTCGCTGTACTCCCGGAACATGGCTCCAGCAAGTTGCGCATATGGATAAACGATCTTTACATTCCGTACCAGCCTGTTGTATCGCCACTCTTCCCTGCGACTGCCAAACTCCCTTGGCGCAATCACACTCACAGGCGCCAGCTCCATGACAATGAGGGTGTCCCCATTATGCACCCTTGCTGTTACTGTGCTGCCGCGTCGTATATCGTTTTCCGCAGCCCACAATGCCTCCTCACCTGGCAAGATAGCCAGGAGAAAAACCAGCAATACCATGAATGACTTATGCATAAAAAAGCGTCCCTTTAATGAAGTGAACGCTTTAAGATAAGAAAAATTTTTCGCTGTTAAAAATTGCGCTTATGCGTCGCTTATGTTTTTGACTGTATCAGGAAGCTGCTTTCAGACGACCCAGCTGCGCTTTTTCAAGCCGCTCACGGGCATAGTCCAGGCTCAGGTGGAAGGTATCCCCGGTAGCTTCATCAGATGGGATCTCATACATGGCATCCAGCATGATTACCTCGCATATTGAACGCAATCCGCGAGCACCCAGTTTAAAGTCTATCGCCTTATCCACGATATAGTCGAGCACCTCATTATCGATCACCAATTTTTTGTTGTCCATCTCAAAGAGTTTGGTGTATTGCTTCACCAGCGAGTTTTTTGGCTCAGTGAGAATTTGCCGCAAGGCGTACTTATCGAGGGGGTTAAGGTGTGAAAGCACAGGTATTCGGCCGACAAGCTCCGGGATCAGCCCATAACTCTTAAGATCCTGAGGAGCAACATATTGCAAAGCATTTTCCCGGTCGATACGTCCGGTCTTATTTACCCCATAGCCTATGGCATTGGCATGCATCCGGGCCATGATCTTTTTCTCTATACCGTCAAATGCACCACCACATATAAACAAGATCTTCTGCGTGTTGATCTGGATCATTTTCTGCTCAGGGTGCTTACGTCCGCCCTGCGGGGGCACGTTCACCACAGCCCCTTCAAGCAACTTCAGCAATGCCTGCTGCACACCTTCACCACTTACATCCCTTGTGATGGAAGGATTATCTGACTTACGAGCGATTTTGTCCAGCTCGTCAATGAATACAATGCCACGTTCTGCAGCTGTGACGTTATAATCGGCCACCTGCAGCAAACGCACCAGGATGCTCTCCACATCTTCGCCCACATAACCCGCCTCAGTAAGCACGGTGGCATCTGCGATACAAAACGGGACCTTCATCTTTTTGGCAATAGTACGGGCCATCAGCGTCTTACCCGTTCCGGTCTCACCGATCAGCACGATGTTGGATTTATCCAGCTCTACACCATCCAGGTCCTCATCCTTAGGTGTGGTATGGTTGATGCGCTTGTAATGATTGTAAACTGCCACAGAGAGCACTTTTTTCGCATCTTCCTGGCCAATCACATACTGATCAAGGTGCTTTTTGATCTCAGCAGGCTTAAAAAGTTTAAATGAAGGTATCTTCTTTTTGTCTTCCAGCGCTTTCTCTTCATCGACGATGCTTTTGGCCTGCCCGACACAACGATCACAAATATGTGCGTCGATACCTGTGACGAGCATCCCCACATCCCTGGAATCCCGTCCGCAAAATGCACATTTTTTGGTTTCTTTTGCCATGATTGCCGTTGTTTTTAGCCGTGGGCAAAGCGCGCTGATTTGCAAGCGCACTGTTACTTGCCAGAATCTTTTTTATTGGATGTCAATACATTATCCAGCATCCCATAATCCTTGGCCTCCTGTGAGGTCATCCAGTAATCACGATCCGCATCCTTCCAAATTTTTTCGTAATCCTGGTTTGAATGGTCAGCAATAATCTCATAAAGCTCTTTCTTAATCTTCTGGATTTCTCGCGCCGTGATCTCAATATCTGAGGCCTGGCCTTCAGCTCCACCCATCGGCTGATGAATCAGGATACGGCTATGCTTCAACCCTGTGCGCTTACCTGTGGTACCGGCACAAAGCAGCACAGCACCCATGGAAGCAGCCATGCCTGTACAGATTGTCGCCACATCAGGAGAGATATATTGCATGGTATCGTAGATACCGAGACCAGCATATACGGATCCGCCAGGTGTATTCAGATATATCTGGATGTCCTTTTTGGGATCAACCGACTCCAGGTACAAAAGCTGGGCCTGGATAATATTTGCTACATAATCATTGATGGGCACACCAAGGAAAATAATGCGATCCATCATCAGCCGGCTGAACACATCCATCGTCGCAATGTTCAACTGGCGTTCCTCGATAATCGTCGGACTGATATAATTGCCAACAACCGACTTGTAATCATGCATGGTAACACTGCTGATACCCCTGTGCATGGTGGCATACTTATGGAAATCATCTCTGTGGCTCATGATCATTTATTTTTCTGTTTCTGATCCGGCATCTTCAGCATCTTCTGCCTGATCCTTTTTATATTTTTCAGTTACCAGTTTGACGAAGTCATCAAAGCCAATCTTTTGTTCTTTCAGACTTAGCTTTTCTTTGAAAAGGTCCAGCAGCTTCTGATCAAAGAGGTGGTCATACACCTTCTTGACCTCGTCCTTATTGGAGGAAATGTTCTTGACATACTCGTTAAGCACTTCTTGTGGAACATCTCCCTGTCCATATTGCTTGAGCTGTGCTTTCACAAATGTTTCCAGGTGTTCATTGACCTCTTCAGGCTTGACCTCAATCTCATGCTTTTTGAGCAGGTGGTTTTCCAGTAGCTGCCAGCGAAATGAGTCAGAGAACTGGTCAAATTCCTTTTCGACCTTATCTTCGGTAAGCTCCTCTTTGTTGGTGTCGAGCAACCATTTCTTCAAAAACGTCTCTGGCAGGGGCAGCTGTGTTTTTTCAAGCAGTTTTTCCATCACCAGATTTTTAAAATGCTTGTCGGCATCCGCCTGGTATTGCTTGCTGATCTGTTCTGCAAGCATTTCCCTGAACTGTTCTTCTGTTTCCACGTGATCTTCAGGCATAGCCTTCTTAAAAAGCTCTTCATCCAGTGCGGCCGGCTCCACCCTGCTGATGCTCTCAATGGTAAAACGGAACAACGGGTTGTAGTTTTCCAGCTCCTCTTTTTTTATGCCCAGCATGGCAGCAGCTTCCGTATCTGACTGCACAGCCTCCTGCGGGTTGACCACCAGAGACTCACCCGGTTTGGCACCGACCAGTTTTGTTTTCACCTGCTCATCTTTGATATATTGTATCATCAGATTCGACTTGTGTGTGTGTCCGTCGGTTTTGGGTGTTTCCTTATCTTCCATCTCGACAAACTCTCCATAAAGCACATCCTCAGCCTCCGACACGCCAGGATTGGTCATCTTGCCGTATCGTTTACGGATGTCCTTGATGTAGTTATCCACGATCTCATCTTCTACTGTGATTTTATAGTAATCAACCTCTATTTCTTCATTCAGTTCCAGGTCAATCTCCGGCGATAAGCCAACCTGATATTCAAAGGAAAAAACATCCTGGTTATCCCAATCAATGTCATTCGCCTTGTCGTGATCCGGCAAAGGGTTGCCCAGCACATTGATTTCATTCTCTTTGATATAGTTATACACGGCATCTGCCAGGATCTTGTTCACTTCTTCAACGAGTACGCTCTTTCCATAAAGCTTGTTTACCATCCCCATGGGCACTTTTCCGGGTCTGAAACCAGGCATTTGTGCCTTCTTTTGCATGTTTTTCAATTCTTTGTCTACCTGCTTACGGTAATCTTCCGGGGTGAGTTTCACCTTGATCACTGCTTCCAACTGGTCTATATTTTCTTGCGTAATATCCATTTAAGTGATTTGTTATTAAAACCACACAGCGGTAGTTTTATTGTTTGTGAATCAGTTACAATAAAAACAACCCCGTCCAGACCAGGCGCTGATGTCTTCTACGGGGTTTTTTGTGCGGATGGAGGGAGTCGAACCCCCACGCCTTTCGGCACTAGATCCTAAGTCTAGCGCGGCTACCAATTACGCCACATCCGCATAAATTTGGCGTGCAAATATACGATTATTTCCGCTAATGACAAAACCATCGTGCATAGAGAAAACCGGGTCCCAATCAAGGTACGGCAGGATACTGATCCATCCTGGCAGATCAGACGATCATAATAAAGAGGGACTAAATCAACCTTTATCAGGAGCGCCCAGGGGTATTGTAAAGCGGAAGACCGTTCCTTTGCCCACTTCGCTTTCCAGAAAAATGTCTCCACCTTGTTTCTTCGAAAAGTCGCTGCAGAGCAACAATCCCAGCCCACTTCCTTTTTCATCATAGGTGCCATAGGTGGTAAACAAGGAATCTGTGCGAAAAAGCTTTTTCTGATCCTCTTTGCGAATACCCACGCCATCATCTTTTACCCTCACTTCAAGAAAACCATTCAGCTTACGCGAAGCAATTTCAACCTGACCTCCCGGATGTGAATACTTTATGGCATTCGACAGCAGGTCGCGGATGATGGTTTCGGTCATGTTCAAATCACCGTATACGATAAAATCACCCGCGTTATCAATGATTTCGACATTCTTTTCCCGCGCGGTACCCGTAAACAGGTTGATTGTTTCGCTGATTAACGAGCCCAGCTCAAAGTATTCAGGCTGAAACTTAATCTTACCGGTTTGTGAACGTGACCATTGCAACAGGTTCTCCAGCAAGCTGTTGATCTTCAGTACCGACTTGTCCAGCTCCCTGGCAAGCTCCTGAAGATCCTCACGGCTAAGGTCCTGGATGTCACGTTTTAAAATCCTGGAAAAACTGACAATGGATGCAA
Organism: Bacteroidales bacterium; assembly: GCA_003557765.1. The sequence continues at coordinate 12,781 of PWNO01000023.1, read as the reverse complement.
AAGGGTTACGAAGGTCATGAGAAATGATGGAAAAAAACTGGTCTTTGGTTTTGTTGACTGCTTTCAGATGGCTTTCCGACTCCCTAAGCTTTTGATTGAGTTGTTCCACCTTTCTTTTCTCTTCGATGAGTTTGTTATTAAGCTCTTTAAGTTTATTGTTGGAATCAATGATTTCTGCCTTCTGCGATTCAAGTATCCGGTTGGTTCTTCTGGTTTCCAGGAAGCGATAATAGAAGGCAAAAAGGAGGAACAGAATCAGCACAATAAATATGATCAGCAGCTTTTGAAACAACCGCTGTTTCTCCAGGTTCAGTTCAGCGACCTCATTGGATTTCTGCAGTAATTCGATTTCACCGGCTTTCCGCTCACGGTCATAACGCATTTGCAACGCAGTAATCCGTTGCATGCTTTCCCTGTCCTGGATGCTGTCTGCAATCTCACTGCTTTTCTTTTGATAATCATAAGCAAGCCGGTAATTTTGCATTTCAACCATCATAACGCTCAATGTGGCATAAGCACTTTTTATTTGCGAAGGAAACTGGTACTTTTTGCTTATCTCGAGGCTTTGCTTCAAATAGTCTTCTGCGACTGCATAGGCTTTCTTTGTATAATGCACCTCGCCGAGATACATCAACACCCTTGCAATGTTGCGCATATCACCCACCTGCACAAAAACTTCTTTGGCCTCATTAAGGTAAATCAGGGCTTCAGCGTATGTCTTTTTCTGCAAATATAATTTTCCTAAGCTGCGGAAAACGATGGCCAGGTCACGTGCCTCCGGATAATCGGCCAGAATATCCTTGGCCTGCTCAAGGTAATCGCGCGCCTTATCCAGTTCTCCGCGCATTTTGTAGACCAAACCCAGGTTATGCAGTGAGGAGGCGTTTCGTCTCTCATCATCAAAATGCTGTTTAATCTCCAACGATCTGTGGTGAAATTCCTCCGCCTGGTCATAATCTCCCATATAAAAATAAACCAGGCCGATGTTATTCAACACCCTGGATGTATGGGCAATGGAATCAAGTGCATCATACACCTGGTATGCTTCAAAATAATGTGTCAGGGCCTTGTCATGAAGTCCCTGGCCACTGTAAAGTATGCCCAGGTGATTCAGGGTACGTGCATAGACCGATCGGTCCTCAATGTCCTCTGCAATGTCCCTTGCATCGAACAAGTAATGAAAGGCCTCTTCAAAATGGCCCTTGCGCCAGTAAAGGTTTCCCAAATTTGCAAACAATGTGCCCTTGCATGAAGCACATGCTACGTATTCTGCATACTCCAGAGCGTTGTAGGTATATTGCAGTGCCTCCTGGATGTTTGTGTTTCGCTTCTGCCATCCAAGACGCCGGTAGGCATCCATCATCAGGGAATCACTGACTTGTTCATCAGCGATGACTTGTTGCAGGCTATCGATTTTCGCACAAGAACCATCGTCAATAACGATGGAGGCCATTGCATGCCCAAACATCCAAAGCAAAATAAAATAAGCAGCAAAATACCTTATTACGATCATAAAACCAGGAGAAAAGACAAAAAAACAGCAAAAATAATCAAATCATTATACAAAAATAGGGATAATAAAGGACAAAACAGTCTATTTGCATAATATGTTTATAAAATATTGATAAGATTCCGATAATGACTTTGGCCTTATATGGTTATTCAATATTGATTCCGGCAACAGCTTCATTAATATTCAGGATGGTATCACCTATCTTTTCACAAGAGGTGATCAGCTTGTTAAAATAAAAAGCACTTTTCACGTGTGTGGGATCTTTTTCCATGTCGTCAATCACTGTGGTGCGTACCTGGTCACGAAACGCATTGATCTCCTTTTCCAGCTGGTTGGCCTCAGGCAGGTTTTTGCGTGCCCCGAGCGTGCTGACCTGCATGTTGTGCAGCATGAGTTCAAACGCATTGTTTACCAGCTTGAACATTTCAAACAGGTCACTTCGCTGTGCAGGGGTAAAGTATATTTTCTCCTTGCGCTTTTCTGCCAGTAGCGAGGACATCTTATAGCAAACGTCACCGATCTTTTCCACTTCGCTGCTCACCACACGCATGCGTCGCAGCTCTTCGGCAGCCTGGCTGCTGAGTTGTTTTCTGGATATCTTGATCAGGAAGGTGGTGATTTCTACCTCAACCCTGTCGGTGATTTCTTCGTATTTGCTTACTTTTTCCAATATATTCTGGAATTCCTTCTTGTCTGTTTCTATGATGGATGCGGGGATAAAATTAAACATGCGGTGTGCGAGTTCGGCATACTTCCTCACCTCCTTTTTTGCCTGGAAAACGGAAAGTTCAGCCATATGCAGGAATCCACTGCTGAAATATTCCAGGTGTGGCCTCTCGAACTTCTTGCCCCTTGAAGGCAATACATATTCCACCAGGATCACGAGGTATTTTATAAAACCTATGAGCAAGAGCGTATTGCTGATGTTGAAGACGGTGTGAAAGATGGACAGGCCAATGGGTATCCTTGTGGGATTCATCATGGGTGAACCCATGCCAAACTGCATCATAAACTGGTCAATTTTCTCAAGAAAAAAACCAAATATCAGAAGCATCCAAATGATGCCCAGGATATTGAAAAAGAGGTGGGCCATGGCTGTTCGTTTGGCATGTACATTGCCCACCAGTGCGGCGAGGTTGGCTGTGATCGTGGTGCCAACATTTTCCCCAAGGACTATGGCTGCACCGTGTTCAAATCCTATCCATCCATAATTACACATTACAATGGTAAGTGCCATGGTGGCGCTTGATGACTGCAGCACAATGGTAAGTAAGGTACCCAGGGCCAAAAAGATAAACGTACTGTATGCGCCATAGCCGGTCAGGTCTTGCAGGAATCTGAACATTTGGGGGTTTGCATCCAGGTCGGGCACGGAAGCCCGGAGAAAGTCAAGGCCCATAAACAGCAGGGCAAAACCAAGAAGCATTTGCCCCATAGAATTGAAACGCTCGCGTGAGCTAAGCAACAGCGGAAAGCTTATTCCTATGAGGGGAATGGATAGTGCAGAAATGTTCATTTCAAAGCCCAGCAGTGATATCAGCCAGGCTGTGGTGGTGGTGCCAATGTTTGCTCCCATGATCACCCCGATGCTTTGCACCAGCGACATGAGACCGGCATTTACAAAGCTCACCACCATCACGGTGGATGCGGAAGAGGATTGCACGAGGGTAGTCAGCAAAAAGCCAGTCAGGACCCCTATGAAACGGTTGGATGTCATGGCGGCAAGAATGGAACGCATCTTGTCGCCTGCAAACTTCTGAATGCCCTCACTCATCGTCTTCATCCCAAAGAGAAACAAACTCAATGAGCCGAACAAAGTGAGGAAGTCAAAAAAACCAAAGTCCATACCGCCAGTTATTGCTTTTCGACCTGTTTGATGTCACGCCGCAGAATTGTGCACAAAGATCTATTTTTTCACGAAAAAAATACGCTGAACATGTCTGTTTGACAGATGCCAGGCTTTAATCTCTTTCAATCCGCTTTAAGACCAAAACTCGCAAATAGATATTGGCCCAGTACGAATGACCTTCTTTACACTTTTTTATATGGTTTCCATGCGTGTGATTGTCGCGTCCATAAGCTTTGATAAAAACAGGAAAAGAGCCTTGCTATCTGATAAAGCGGAAAGATTTTCCAGGATACACGGCAGTATCACCCAAAATTTCCTCGATACGTAGCAGCTGGTTATACTTGGCAATCCTTTCGGAGCGGCATGCAGATCCGGTCTTGATCTGGCCGGTGCCCAATGCCACCGCCAGGTCAGCGATGCTGGTGTCTTCTGTTTCACCTGAACGATGCGATATCACGGCAGTATAATGATTCTTATAGGCAAGATTTACCGCTTCAATGGTTTCGGTAAGGGTGCCAATCTGGTTCACCTTAATCAGGATGGAGTTGGCCACATGGGTATCAATCCCTTTTTGCAAGCGATTGACATTGGTCACAAAGAGGTCATCACCGACAAGCTGGATCTTCGATCCCAGCTTTTCAGTCATCAGCTGCCACCCGTCCCAGTCATCCTCATCCATGCCGTCTTCTATTGAAACAATAGGATACTTATTCACCCACTCAGCCCAGTAGTCGACCATTTCAGCGGGGGTAAGCTTATCACCGGTAGATTTATGCAGATGGTATACATTTTCTTCCTTGATAAAATATTCACTGGCCGCCGGGTCAAGGGTCAGGAAGATGTCCTCACCTGGTTTGTAACCGGCCATTTCTGTTGCTTGCAGGATGAGTTGCACAGCCTCTTCATTCGACTTAAGGTTAGGTGCAAACCCGCCTTCGTCACCCACATTGGTAGCATAGCCTTTTTTCTTGAGTACTGCCTTGAGGTGATGGAAAATCTCAGCACCCATGCGGATGGCCTGAGTAAAGGATTCAGCGCCAACAGGCATGATCATGAACTCCTGGAAGTCAACGGAGTTGTCGGCGTGGGAACCACCATTAAGGATATTCATCATGGGCATGGGAAGGGTTTTGGCGTTCACACCACCCACATAGCGGAATAATGGCTGGCCGGTTTCCTGAGCAGCCGCATTAGCTACGGCCAGTGATACACCCAGAATTGCGTTGGCACCGAGCTTTTCTTTATTGGGCGTACCGTCAATTTCGAGCATCACTTTGTCAATCAATGCCTGGTCTGTGACATGATGGCCCTTAAGTTCATTATTCAAAGTAGTGTTGATGTTGTTGATGGCTTTCGTCACTCCTTTCCCAAGATACTTTTTTTTGTCACCATCACGCATTTCCACAGCTTCGTGCACACCGGTTGATGCGCCTGAGGGAACGGCAGCCCTTCCAAGTATGCCGCTGTCTGTGATCACTTCTGCTTCCACCGTGGGGTTACCTCTTGAGTCGAGGATCTGTCTTGCATGAATATTAATGATTGCGCTCATAATTTATTTGTTTTTAGGTTTTTAGGTCATTTGAATTGATCCCGTAAAGATAAGCATAGCTGGTCAAATAAAAAAGGATAAAGCGGTTGAAGGCACTTTATCCTTTTGTTTCTATCTTTCAAATAAGACTACTTCTCAGCTTCTTCTTTCTTATCCCCGCCTTTTTCTTCATCAGAAGGCTTTTCTTCTTTCTTTTCTGCCTTGGGGGCTTCCTGCTGATCAGGATTGGACTCCTCGGTCTTCTTTTCCTGAGCCTTCTTTTGCTTATCAGCGGATTTCTCTTCCTTCTGCCCTTCCGGCGCCTTAACTTCCGGGGCATCCTTTGCAGGTGCTTTTTTCTTTGGGGTTTCCGCAGGCTTTTCTTCAGGAGTTTCTTCAGCTTTAGTCTCCGCAGGCTTTTCTTTAGCTGCTTCTTCGGTTTTAGCTGCAGGCTTGGCAGCCTCTTCCACCTCAGGCTTGTCTTGCGTTATTTCTGCCTGCACTTTTTCTTCCTCCTGAGCGGCTGCAGGTTCAACAGTTTCAGCCTCCGGATGATCAGCTTCCGTGGTCGGTACAGCAACTTCTGCGGCGGGTTGTTCTGCCTCAGCACCTTTCTTCTTGCCCCTGCGGCGGCCCCTGCGTGTACGCTTCTGTTGCGTTTCTTCTTCTGTGGTGAGCATAGCAGTGTTGTAATCTACCAGCTCAATAAAGCACATCTCCGCAGCATCTCCCTGACGAAAGCCAGTTTTCAGGATGCGGGTGTATCCGCCCGGCCGGTCAGCTACCTTCTGTGCCACTTCGCGAAACAATTCACTCACGGCATGCTTGTTCTTCAGGTAAGAGAATACCGTGCGGCGTGAATGTGTATTATCTGTTTTGGAACGTGTAATCAGCGGCTCTACATAGGTCCTGAGCGCCTTAGCCTTCGCTACAGTCGTATTGATCCTTTTATTCAGAATCAATGCCGTAGCCATACTCGACATCGTCTCCTTCCGGTGGGCAGCTTTACGTCCCAGGCTATTGATTTTCTTTCTGTGTCTCATTGCAGTTATTCCTTATCCAATTTGTATTTCGAAAGATTCATTCCAAAGCTGAGGTTCTTGGACTTGATCAACTCTTCCAACTCCGTGAGGGATTTTTTTCCAAAGTTCCTGAACTTTAACAAATCATGCTTGTTAAGTGCCACCAGATCAGCCAGCGTCTCCACATCTGCTGCTTTGAGGCAGTTCAATGCCCTGACAGACAAGTCGAGGTCGACCAGTTTGGTTTTTAGCAGCTGACGCATGTGCAGGGAGTTCTCGTCAAACTCTTCGCTGGAGGCTTTCTCTTCAGTGTCTACCGTGATCTTTTCATTGGAAAAGAGCATAAAATGAGTGATCAGGATATGGGCGGCCTCTTTCAGGGCGTCCTTTGGGCTAATCGACCCATCGGTCAGAATCTCAATCACCAGCTTCTCATAGTCCGTCTTTTGCTCTACACGGTAATCTTCCACATGAAAGGTTACGTTTTTGATGGGTGTAAATATAGAATCCATGGCAATCATCCCGATCACCGGATTCAGGCCCTTGTTTTCCTCGGCAGGCACATAACCGCGGCCGGTTTCCAGGGTTAGCTCCATGTTCAGGTTCACATCCTTTTCCATATGGCATATGACCAACTCCGGATTAAGCACTTCAAAATTGTTCAATGCTTCACCCAGGTCTGCAGCAGTGAGTTGTTCCTTGCCGTTCACCTGCAAGGTAAACTTGTCCGATTCGGCGTCATCATCCTTCTTCTTGAACCGCACCTGCTTAAGGTTGAGAATGATCTCCGTCACATCTTCCACCACCCCTTTGATGGTTGAAAATTCATGATCGACCCCGTCTATTTTTACTGAAGTAATGGCAAAACCTTCGAGAGAGGAGAGCAGTATTCGCCTGAGTGCGTTGCCAATGGTGATACCATAGCCTGGTTCAAGCGGTCTGAACTCAAATTTACCTAGCCGTTGATCAGACTCAAGCATGATCACCTTATCCGGTTTTTGAAATGCTAATATTGCCATTGTGATATCGTTTTTTGGTTCAATTAAGATAGAAGGGATTACTTGGAGTACAATTCCACGATCAGCTGCTCCTGGATGTTTTCAGGGATCAGGTCCCTTTCAGGAAAGTTCAAAAATTTACCCTTCTTCATGTCCTGATCCCATTCGAGCCAGGAGTAGGTGGTTGACCGTGAAGCAAGTGAATCTGCAATAGCCTCAAGGCTTTTTGACTTTTCACGAACACCAATGATATCACCCGGTTTTACTGAATAAGAGGGGATATTGACTACCTTATCGTTAACGGTAATATGCCTGTGACCCACTAGTTGACGAGCAGCCCGGCGTGTCGGTGCGATACCCAAACGGTAAACCACGTTATCCAACCTTGCCTCCAGAAGCTGAAGAAGGATCTCACCGGTAATCCCTTTGTGCCTGACAGCCTTCTTGAAGGTATTCAAAAACTGTCTTTCGAGCAAACCATAGGTGTATTTTGCCTTTTGCTTCTCCAGCAACTGAACACCGTATTCAGATTTTTTTCTTCTTTTCTTCATCTGGCCATGCTGACCAGGCGGATAGTTTTTCTTTTCAAAAGCTCTGTCTGCACCAAAAATGGGATCTCCAAATTTACGTGCAATTTTAGTTGTCGGACCTGTATAACGTGCCATATCTATAAATTGATTCTATGTTGTTTGATAAACAAATGAGGCTGATTACACCCTTCTTCTCTTGGGAGGACGGCATCCATTGTGTGGCAACGGGGTCACATCCATAATTTCAGTCACTTCAAGGCCAGCCGAGTGGAGGGTGCGGATTGCAGATTCACGACCGGATCCGGGGCCCTTTACAAAAACCTTGATCTTTCTCATACCGGCATCATAGGCAATCTTGGCTGCATCACCTGCTGCCATTTGCCCGGCATAAGGGGTGTTCTTCTTGGAACCCCTAAACCCCATCTTGCCCGCGGATGACCAGGAAATAACCTGCCCCTGCTGGTTGGTAAGGGTAATAATGATGTTATTGAAAGACGCAAAAATGTGCGCCTGCCCCTGAGGCTCTACCTTTGCACTTCTTCTCCTGGTACCACGTGTACCTTTACTTGTTTTTGCCATAATTCCTGTTGGTTTATTCTTCTGATCATGAGATGCTGCAAGGCATCTTCATCATATAATACTAAGCCTTATTTGGTGGCTTTTTTCTTGTTAGCCACTGTCTTCTTCCTCCCTTTACGCGTACGGGCATTGTTTTTGGTTTTTTGTCCACGCAAAGGCAAACCAATACGATGACGAATACCCCGATAGCAGCCAATGTCCATCAAGCGTTTGATGTTCATCTGCGTCTCCGAACGCAATGCACCTTCTACCTTAAAATGTTCGTTGATCGTATTACGTACCCTGGTAAGCTGTTGGTCATCCCACTCTTCCACTTTCAGGGTGGGATCCACCTCAGCTATTTCCAGAATTTTGCGTGCATTGCTCTGGCCAATGCCGTAAATGTAAGTAAGGCTTACAAAGCCCCTTTTGTTTCTTGGAATGTCAACTCCAGCTATACGTGCCATATTATGTCCTTTGTGTTGTGTTAATGTTTATCCCTGACGTTGCTTAAACTTGGGGTTCTTCTTGTTGATCACATATACCTTCCCCTTGCGACGCACTACCTTGCAATCTGAACTTCTCTTCTTGACCGACACTTGTACTTTCATTTGTCCGTGTTTTTATGTGGTGTGAATTACTTATATCTGAACGTAATGCGCCCTTTAGTCAGATCGTAGGGCGACATTTCCACTTTTACTTTGTCTCCGGGCAGAATTTTGATGTAATGCATCCGCATCTTCCCGGAAATATGGGCGGTGATCACGTGGCCGTTTTCAAGCTCTACGCGAAACATGGCATTACCTAAGGATTCAATAACCGTGCCGTCTTGTTGTATGGAAGGTTGTTTTGCCATAATGTTTATCGTATGATGATGGTGTTGTTTGGGTTCATTGTCAAAGCTTCTTCGATAAACGCGAAAGACGACAAAGGTTCTGCCTTTCCCTGCACGACCGCGACCGTATGTTCATAATGCCCTGAGGGCAGCCTGTCAGCGGTACGAATCGTCCAGCCATCTTTCTCCTGCACAACAAAGCGCTTACCCATGTTGATCATTGGCTCAATGGCAACCACAAGGCCTTCCTTTATTTCTTCACCCCTGCCCTTCTTGCCATAGTTAGGCAGCTCCGGAGGCTCATGAAGCTTTTTGCCCACTCCGTGCCCAACAAGTTCGCGTACTACAGAATATCCGGCATCCTCGGCAACTTTCTGGATCGACCAGGAAACATCTCCCAGCTTGTTTCCGACCCGCATAGTATCGATACCGGTCATCAGGCAGCGATAAGTGGTCTCCAACAAGTGTTTTTTCTCCGGGCTGATCTGCCCTACAGCATAAGTATAGGCAGAATCTCCATAAAACCCATTTTTGAGCACGCCACAATCAATCGACACAATGTCTCCTTCTTTCAGAATCTTTCCTCCCGGAAAACCATGCACCACTACCTCATTGGGTGAAATGCAGAGGGTGTAAGGGAATCCATGATACCCCTTGAAAGCTGGTTCTGCATCATGATCCCTGATAAAGGTCTCTGCAATATGATCCAGTTCGAGGGTGCTGATGCCCGGCCTGATATGCCTGGCAAGCTCTCCATGGGTTCTTGCAACAAGTAAAGAACTTTCGCGTATATAGTCAATCTCCTCTTTCGTCTTGTAGTGAATCATCCGCTCAATACTTTAGCCTGTCATGCCTATGGGCGATGAGCGGCCTTTGATTCGTCCCGATTTGGTCAAACCATCATAATGCCGCATCAGGAGGTGACTTTCTATCTGCTGCAGGGTATCGAGCACCACACCGACCATGATCAGCAGGGACGTGCCTCCGAAAAACTGCGCAAACTGTGCTGTGACGCCCATAAGCGACACCAAGGCCGGCATGATGGCCACAAAGGCCAAAAACAGTGAACCGGGTAAGGTGATTCTGGACATTACGTTATCTATAAACTCAGCTGTTCGTTTACCCGGTTTTACACCCGGGATAAACCCGCCATTTTTCTTCATGTCCTCAGCCATCTGATTGGGGTTCACGGTAATGGCTGTATAGAAATAGGTAAACAGGATGATCAGCACCGCAAAGGTAAAGTTATACCAGAAGCCGGTAAAATCCGACATTGCAGCAGCAAAACCGCCCAAGGCCTCAGAGAACCCGGCAAGTGTAATCGGGATGAACATGATGGCCTGTGCAAAAATGATGGGCATTACACCAGCAGCATTTACCTTAAGTGGAATATACTGCCTGACACCACCGTATTGCTTGTTTCCAACAACGCGTTTGGCAAACTGTACGGGTATTCGCCGCTGCCCCTGCACCAGCAGGATCACCAGGACAACCACCGACATCAATATGATCAATTCGGCAAGGAATACCACCAAACCTCCTCCTGCGGCTTCCATGCGTGCTACAAATTCAAAACCAAGGGCATTTGGCAGCTGCGCAATGATTCCGATCATAATGATCAGCGAGATTCCATTACCGATGCCTCGTTCGGTGATTCTTTCACCGAGCCACATCACAAACATGGTGCCGGATATCAGGATGATCACCGATGATATATAGAAATAGAGCGTTGGCCCTTCGGGTGTAAACGGTGCAACGGCTGAAGGCCCCACCTGGCTCACAAGGTTTGCGAGGTAAGCGGGTGCCTGTGCAGCAGTAATAAATACGGTCAGGTACCGGGTGATCTGGTTGATCTTTTTCCTGCCACTCTCGCCTTCTTTCTGAAGGCGCTGAAAGTAGGGAACAGCGACACTAAGCAGCTGAATAACAATGGATGCACTGATATAAGGCATGATCCCGAGCGCAAAGATGGAGGCATTGGCAAATGCTCCCCCCGAAAACATGTTCAGGAGGCCTAAAAGACCTTCCTGTGTCTGTTGCTGTAACTGGGTGAGCTGCGCAGGATCAATACCGGGCAGCACCACATAAGAGCCCAGACGGTATATCAAAATAATACCCAATGTGTTTATAATCCGGATCCGAAGATCCTCGATATTATAAATGTTGATTAATGTCTGTATAAATCGTTTCATCCCTGAGGTTTATATCCGGTTAACAGTTCCTCCCATTGCTTCGATTGCCTGGGCAGCGGTAGCTGAAAAGGCATGAGCACTGACATTGATTTTGGCTTTCAGCTCGCCCTTACCAAGAATTTTTACCTTTTCATTTTTTGATACCATGCCATGCGAAATCAAGGTGGAGAAGTCAATAGTCTCCAACCCTTTACTTTCGACCAGTTTTTGCAAAGCACTGAGGTTTATGGGCTGATACTCCACCCTGTTGCGGTTAATGAAACCATATTTTGGTAAACGACGTGCCAGGGGCATCTGTCCGCCCTCAAAACCACTTTTGCGACTGTAGCCTGAACGCGACTTCTGTCCTTTGTGTCCACGGGTCGCCGTATCGCCAGTGCCTGCACCTTCGCCACGGGCAATGCGTTTCTTGCGCCTTATAGCACCCTTTGCCGGTTTAATCTTGCTGAGATCCATTATTTATTACAAATTTATAGATATTTACAAAACAAAAACTATTTGCTGACCTCCTCTATAGTGAGCAGATGTTTGACCCTATTGATCATTCCTTCTATCTGTGGCGTAACATTTACAGTAACCGAACGGTTCATCCTGGTTAAGCCCAGCGCATCAAGGGTCCGCTTTTGTCTGACAGGTCTTCCTATCCTGCTTCGCGTCTGTGTGATCTTATATCGCTTCATCTGTGTATAATTTGTCAAAATGTCGAAATGTCAATGCATTTTTTTGTGTTCCGGGCTGATAGAGGTTATTCACCGATCTGTTCCTCAACAGGACGTGCGTGCAGACGACTGTTTAGCCGTTAAACACCTTATCCAGGCTTACACCACGCTGCTGTGCAACAGCCATCGGATCTCTCAGCTTAATCAGGGCATCAATCGTGGCCTTGACAACACTATGGGGGTTTGGTGACCCCTTCGATTTTGCCAGCACATCTGTCACGCCAACGCTCTCAAGCACAGCACGCATGGCACCACCTGCAATTACACCGGTACCATGGGCAGCAGGCTTGATCAGCACACGGGCCCCACTGTATTTGCCCTCCTGGGCATGAGGAATCGTACCCTTATAGATCGGCACTTGTATCAGATGCTTCTTGGCATCATCAACGCCTTTGCTTATGGCAGTAGTTACCTCTTTGGCCTTACCCAAACCGTATCCAACTACACCATCTTCATTACCCACAACCACAATGGCAGAAAAGCTGAACGTTCTACCACCCTTGGTTACTTTGGTCACACGCTGAATGCTAACCAGCCGGTCCTTAAATTCGATTTCGCTCGACTTAACCTTTTTGATGTTTACGTTTGCCATAGTTTAAAATTTTAATCCCCCCTCCCGGGCGCCTTCAGCCAATGATTTAACTCTGCCGTGGTAACGGTAACCGTTGCGGTCAAAAACGATTGTTTCAATTCCTGCTTCCTTTGCACGTTCCGCAACCACCTTTCCTACCTCTTTTGCTGTCTCCGATTTGGTCATCTTCTTGTCTCCAATCTCCTTCAGGTGTGAAGAAGCAGCCAGCAGGGTCTTCCCTTCCTGGTCATCGATAATCTGGGCATAAATGGCTTTGTTGCTTCTGAATACAGAGAGCCTGGGCTTTTCGGAAGTGCCACGCACACGTTTTCTGACACGGTATTTTACCCTTGTCCGTTTGTCGATTTTCTTTTTTGTTGCCATCCTGTATATGAGGATTTGAATGTTGATAACTGATTACTTCGCTGCAGCGGCTTTTCCAGCCTTCCTGCGAATAACCTCACCT
>PWNO01000143.1 GCA_003557765.1 Bacteroidales bacterium | reverse complement strand
TGCCGGGTTTAAATTTGGCATCGCTTTTCAGGGCCACTCCTTCCTTTTGCTTGAGTGCTTTGATCTTTTCCACATTGCAGCGCACCTTAAGCACGTCTCCTGCCTGTAAAACCAGGTCCTTAGAGGGTGTAATGAAAGATTGTCCCTTGCGGTTCACCTCGGTAATGTCAATGTCCAGTTTACGTACAAGCGGCGAGTCCATAATGGATTTTCCAACCGACGGAGCGTTGGGCAACAATACGATCTCGGTCATATAATCCCCCATGCCAAATTTTTTCATCAAACCGTCGTCCATGCCGCGCTTGGGGATCAGCCGGATGCCAATGGTCATCATGTAGAGCAGCCCAATACCGAAAAAGATGAGCCCCATGCGCGAAAGCTCAAACATCGAAAAGGGCTCCAGGCCGCTGTCAGCTGCTATACCGCTAACCAGGATGTTCGTGGAGGTGCCGATCAAGGTGCATACCCCGCCAAACATAGAGGCATACGAAAGGGGCATCAGCATCTTGGCCACACTTAGCTTAGACTTTGCAGCAGCACCAACCAGGATGGGAATAAAGATGGCTACCACCGGCGTATTGTTGATAAAGGCCGAAATGACGCCCACGGTGATCATCGTCACGAAAATGGCTAGCCAGAAATTAAACTTGAAGAGTTCGGCGATCTTGTTGCCGATGCTTACCACAGCACCGGACTTAAAGAGGGCGGCACTGAGGATAAACATGAAGGCCACCGTAATGGTCGCGGAATTGCTGAAGCCGGAAACACCCTGTGTTGGTGTGATCACACCGGTGACCACCAGTACCGACATGGCCACGATGGCTACCACGTCCACCGGAAAGCGCTCCGTGGCAAACATCACTACCGCGCCCGTCAGCACGATCAGCACAACAATGACATCAAACGACATTAGCGGCTATTTTTTTAACCTGCATGGCATGTACCCTGCCTTATTCATCACACAGGGCAGATTAACAGCTGCTAAAAATACAAACTTATTTGGAAAGTGGCCCGGTCATTTCATTCAAATTTGAGTTGATGCAAGACATAATCGCCGGATATCTTTTTGATCAGGATATGACACCGGTAGTTTTTTCCTTCTATTGTGGTGAGCCGTCCGCTGACGAAAACAGACCCATCGCGCATGGGGCCGCGATGTGTCAGGCGAAAAGATGAAGGAGTATTCCGGGAAAAAAAATCACGCACGATCATTTCCGCATGGGATTTGCTGTAAGTTCCTTCGGCACCAGGCGTAGTTAAATCCACGTTTGAACCAAAAAAGGCAGACACATCACGGGCGCGCCCGCCCTCTATGGCATCGATGATGTCGCTTACCACATCATCGGCATCGTCCTGTACCACAGCATTTACACCAGGGAAAAATCCCAAAAGCAAAGCAAATGACAGCAAACGCAGCAAATACATGGGAAACACATTAACAGGTGATACATTCATTGGCTAAAAACCATTAACATATATTAACAGCAAAAATCAAACCAAAAACAATCCAATGCGCATAAAAAAGCATCGCAAAATAATCATCTGGTATTGAATACAAGTTTTATCTTCGTCAAATGGTTTTTAGAATCATCCGAAACAATTAAAAATGTTTGAAGTTTGTGGTTTGAAGTTACCCCATTTAAGGAATCCACAAATTAACACAAATAGTTTTCACAAATGCACACAAATGCCTCGGGCAATCTCAAACTTCAAACCTCTTCGCCCAGGCACAATACACTGCATTCCAGGACTTTTGGACTTTTCGACATATCGGCCTTTTGACTTTTTGTCCTTTAGTCCTTTTGACAAACTTAAATCATGAAAATCACCCTATTATTCATCGGCAAGACAGACCAGGAATACCTGCGTGAAGGCATCCGGGAGTACCAGAAGCGCCTGAAACGCCATGCTGAAGTAAAGGTATTGGAGGCACCGGTGCAAAAAAAATGGAACAGTCTGCCGGAAAATGCCAGGAAAGACATGGAGGCAGACGCGATTATCAAACAGCACGCACAGCATGACTTGTGTATGCTGCTGGACGAGCGCGGAAAGCAATTCAGTTCACCGGGATTCGCCAAATACCTGTCCAACCTGATGAACCGATCCACCAGGAGCGTGCTGTTTGTCGTGGGAGGCCCCTATGGCTTCAGCGACAGACTGAAAAGCCTGCCCCATGAAAAAATGAGTCTTTCCCCAATGACCTTTTCACACCAAATGGTCAGGCTGTTTTTTATCGAGCAGCTGTACCGGGCATTCTCCATCATCAAAGGGAGCCCCTATCATCATCAATAAATGTGGGGTGCTGCTTACTGCAGTTCCCTGGCAATCACAATGCTGGCAATGGTGCCATCGGATACGGCCGTGGTGATCTGCCTGATTTGCTTGCTGATGACATCCCCGGCGGCAAATACATCAGGGAGGTTGGTGCGCATCTCATGATCCACCTTGAGGTAACCCCAGTCATCCGTTTCAAGTCCGCCATCGATGCCTTCCAAGTTAGGTTTCATTCCCACAAACACAAACACCCCATCGGTGACGAGCTCTTTGACCTTGCCGGTATCCAGCTCCTCCACCCTGACCATCATCTGGTCTCCTTTACGATAAAAACCGCGGGGCTCGTGCGAATATAAAATATCAATCTTCGGGTCGGCCATGGCACGCTCCTGTGCAGCGCGATTGGCTGTCAGGTGCGGCAACTGCTGCACCATGATAATTTTGGATGCAAACTTGGAGATGAACTCGCTCTCCTCTACGGCTGTATTGCCCCCACCAATGATGACCACCTCCTTGTCGTGATAATATTTTGCATCACAAGTGGCACAGTAAGAAATGCCCTTGCCATAATACTCCTTTTCGCCCTCCACATTTAAATACCGGGGAGAAGCACCAGTTGAGAGCAGAATCTTTTTTGCCCTGATGGTTTCGTGGCCATCCACGATCACCTCTTTTTTGGTAAGATCCACCTTGTTGATCTCCACGGCCACCTTCATTTTCGCACCTGCAAGCTTTGCCTGTTCTGCCATGTTATGGGCCAGCATGAAACCAGGCTGGGGATCAATAAAACCAGGGTAATTGCTTACCTGGTGCGTCGTAGAAACCTGTCCTCCTGGCAGCAATGGGTCCACCACCAAGGTATCCACCTTCGCCTGCGCCAGGTATATGGCAGCTGCCAGTCCACCGGGACCCGCACCAAGAACAAGGGTTTCCGTTTCCGTAATCTTAGGTGTGATGGAAGCGTGGATATCCTTTATCTTGTCTTCAGGCAATAAGGCATCCAGGTTGCGCATCACGTCCGACCGGCGAATGCCACCCGTAAGTACATCCCCAACCTGTTGCCCATCCTTGAAAAACAACAGGGTCGGCGAACCTTTTACCCCCATTTTCTCAGCCAGCTCGCGATTTCCCTGGCGAAACATCTTGATGAAGCGGATATCCTTCCCATATAGCTGATCGAGGGCATCAAACTTAGGTGCCAGGGCCTCACAAGGTGGACACTCAGTGGAATAAAAGTCCAATACCACCAACGAATGGCTCTGAAGTTCCTTCTCAAATGAATCCTGATTGATCTCTATCATATCATTGGTTTTTAATTGTGTTAGTCATTCTGATAACTGCACAGGCTACAAGCAAAGCACTACTGCAACACTTCATATGCTTTTATCTATATATGTATTCCTTTTACCAAAAGTCTTGCCAATGCACCAAATATGCCAACACATGACAATGTGGCAAACATAAATAAAAATCCGGAGTCATCACCTTGCGCTGGCTTTGCGGATCAGCCTTTTAATTTGTATTCTGCATGCTTTTGATTCAGGTCAGATGCCGGGCCAGAAAAGCTGCCCTTATATTATGCTATTCCAAGAGTATACCTGTCGACACGCCAGATATTTCCTAAAAACCAGAAATAATGCAATGCCAGTAAACCGTAATAATCAATTACATCATTTACATTACATATAGATATTTACAAATGTATTTATTGTTTTGTTTTTAAAAATTTGTTTAATTTTATGTGAAGGAAAGTTTCACCAAAGAATAGAAAATGATTAAAAAAATACTCGTTGCCAACCGTGGCGAGATTGCGGTACGCATTATCCGCTCCTGTCGCGAGATGGGTATTGGCACGGTGGCAGTGTATTCAGATGCAGACAGATGTGCCCTTCATGTGCTTTACGCAGATGAAGCCTGGCACATCGGCCCTTCCCCATCGGTCCAATCCTACTTGCACATTGACAACATCCTTGCTGCTGCCCGCGAAAGTGGGGCAGATGCCATCCATCCCGGTTATGGATTTTTGTCTGAAAACCCGGAATTTCCGGAACGCTGCAAGGAGGCGGGCATCATTTTCATTGGTCCCTCTTCGCATGCCATGTCGACCATGGGTGACAAGATCAAGGCCCGCAAAACGATGACGGCTGCAGGTGTGCCTGTTGTGCCGGGCACGGGAGATGCCATCACCGATGAACAGGAGGCCCTGCAGGTGATCAGGGAAATTGGGTTGCCGGTGATGATCAAGGCTTCTGCTGGCGGAGGAGGCAAAGGCATGCGTTTGGTAAAGCACGAGAAGGAAGTAAAGCCAGCTTTGCGGGCAGCCCGCTCAGAGGCGAGCACTGCTTTCGGCGATGATGCCGTGTTCATCGAGAAGTACATTGAATCGCCACACCATATCGAGTTCCAGATTCTGGCAGATCAGCATGGGAATATCGTGCAGCTCTTTGAGCGGGAATGCTCCGTGCAACGGCGCCATCAAAAAATTGTGGAAGAGACACCCTCTCCCATCCTCACTCCAGAACGCCGGCAACAGATGGGTGATGCTGCCGTTGCAGCTGCCCGTGCAGTGAATTACGAAGGAGCCGGCACCATCGAGTTTATCGTTGACAAGGATCTGAATTATTATTTTCTTGAGATGAACACCCGGCTGCAGGTTGAACATCCCATCACCGAACGGGTCGTTGGCGTGGACCTGGTAAAAGAGCAAATTCACATTGCCAACGGTCAGCCATTGGCTCTCCGGCAGGATGAACTCAAACAGCAGGGCCATGCTATCGAATGCCGTGTATATGCCGAAGATCCGGAAAACCAGTTCATGCCGGCACCGGGACGGGTGACGCATATCGACATCCCTTATGGTGTTGGCGTCCGTGTAGATGGCTCCATTTATGAAGGCTTTGAAATCCCCCTTTACTATGACCCCCTGATCGCCAAACTGATCGTCTGGGGAAAGGACAGAAATGAAGCCCTGGAACGCAGCAGGCGGGCCCTCCAGGAGTTTAAGATCACCGGGGTAAAAAACAACCTGCGCTTCCTCGAACGCATCATGCACACAGCGGGATTTATTGAGGGGGATTATACCACCCACTTTATAGACGAAAACGAAGATACCCTCATGGTACGCGAGGCCTGTGATCAACATTGCGAAGACATCGTGATGATTTCCGCGCTGATGGAATACCTTCAAAAAATACGCAAAGCCAGCCCAAAAGAAATGACCGCGCTGAAAAACAACTGGAAGGATTATTCAAGGGTGCGCAGTGTCCTGAAGCTTTGATATTGGCTGTTGGCTATTGGCTAGTGGCAAGAAAGCCAAAAGTTAAAGGCCAATAGCAGACCTGGTGAAAAAACATAAACATCAGGTAACCAAAAACTTGAAAAAACATAAACAGATAAAAACCCGGTCCACATGTCATACGAAGTAAAGCTAAAAGACCGCATTGCACAGATAGAAGTGATCAGCCATCACGGCAACAAATTGCTTGTTTCCGTTGATGGCAGAGAATATGCCCTGGACTTTGTAAAGATCAACCGGGGCAGTTATTCCATCCTACACGAGAATAAATCTTATAATGTGGAATTGATTCCCCTTGAGGGGGTTAAGAAATACAATGTGAACACCACAAAAAAGAGCTTTGAGGTAGAGATCATAGATGCAGAATCGAAATACCTGGCCAGCAGGCGCGAAGCAGATGACGAGGCAGAAGCAGTGATCAGTTCCCCTATTCCTGGCAAGGTAGTAAAACTGTACGTTAAAGAGGGAGATCATGTGGAGGCAGGCCAAACCCTCGTGGTGATATCCGCCATGAAAATGGAGAGCGAATACAAGGCATCGGTTGCCGGTGTGGTCACTGCAGTGGACGTATCTGAAGGCGAAAACGTAGATGGCCGCCAGCCAATCATCCATATTGATTATTCCTGATCATAGCCAGCCCGGATGTTTCAACGTTATGACATTTTGCCAACATATCAAGTGAAATCCAAAATTTGACGCACCAGGGAATGATTATGAGTGCAAGGAAAAATTCAAATCTGGCGAATCTCAACAAAATCTTCTGTGATTCCCAGCGTGAAACTAAACCACAAGACATTGATTTACAGCGAACAGAAAAACTATAAACACATGAAGGACAAATACGACGAACTGGAAAAGCGACACCGGCAGGCAGAAGAAGGCGGCGGTCCGGAGCGCATTGAAAAGATTCACGCATCCGGACGCAAAACAGCCCGGGAGCGCATCGACATGCTGCTTGATCCGGAGACTTTTGTGGAACTGGATAAGCTGGTCGTGCACCGCAACCATGAATTTGGCATGGACAAACAACGGATTCCCGGCGACGGCATGGTGACTGGCTATGGCAAGATTGATGGCCGCCTGGTCTACCTGTTTGCACAGGATTTTACCGTATTTGGCGGCTCATTAAGCCGCGCCAATGCCGACAAGATCCTCAAAGTGCAGGACTTGGCCATGAAGATGGGGGCTCCACTGATCGGACTAAACGACAGCGGCGGCGCACGTATCCAGGAAGGAGTAGAAAGCCTCGCCGGATACGCTGACATTTTTATGCGCAATGTGCGGGCCAGCGGAGTGATCCCGCAAATCTCCGCCATTCTCGGCCCCTGTGCGGGTGGTGCCGTGTACTCTCCCGCACTGACCGATTTTATTTTCATGACCAGGGAAACCAGCTACATGTTTGTGACCGGACCGGATGTCATCAAAACAGTGACCCACGAAGAGGTCACTAAAAACGAACTGGGTGGTGCCAACACGCACAACAGCAAGAGTGGTGTGGCGCACTTCCGTGCCGAGGATGATGAACAAGCCATGATGATGATCCGTGAACTGTTTAGTTTTTTGCCTTCCAATAACATGGAAGATCCGCCGGTGAAACCCTGCACGGATTCAGCCCACCGTACCGATGAGAAGCTCCAAAGCCTGGTGCCGGACAACCCCAACAAGCCATACGACATCAAAGACATTATATACAGTGTAGTGGACGACCATCATTTTTTTGAGGTCCAGCCCGACTACGCGCGCAACGTGGCCATAGGCTTTGGACGCCTTAACGGCAAACCGGTCGGCTTCGTAGCCAACCAACCCGCAGCGCTGGCCGGGGTGCTCGACATCGACGCATCCAACAAGGCTGCGCGCTTTGTGCGCTTCTGCGATGCCTTTAACATCCCTCTGGTGACCTTTACCGATGTGCCAGGCTTTCTGCCCGGTGTGGACCAGGAGTATGGAGGCATCATCAAACACGGAGCCAAGCTCATATACGCCTATGCGGAAGCCACCGTTCCCAAAATCAATGTGATCACACGCAAAGCCTATGGAGGGGCATATTGCGTGATGTCAAGCAAACAGCTTGGAGGCGATGTTAACTATGCTTACCCAGGTGCAGAGATCGCTGTGATGGGTGCCGATGGGGCTGTAAGCATCCTTTACCGGAATAAATTGACCGACGAACAAAAAGCTAAAGCTGTGGGTGATTACAGGAAAACATTCTGTACACCTTACAAAGCAGCAGGTCTGGGGTACCTCGATGAGATCATCTACCCACGCGACACCCGCCTGAAGCTTATCCAGGCACTGGAAATGACTGTAAACAAACGCGATAACCTCCCCCCGAAAAAACACGGGAACCTGCCACTTTAATATCGAACTAATTATCCTTTCGTTTGTTTGACCTTAATAAACAACCGTTTGTTTATTAGACTGCCTTGCTTACTGCCACGTAAGCATAGAAGCCATGAAAGAAGTTATCCGGACTTTGTTGTATTTCGATGTGTTTTCTTATCCGCTCACGGCCGAAGAACTCATCTTGTATGCTGGCATTTCAGATGATCAGCGGCAGAAGATGGAAGAGATGCTACAGGATTTTGTGTATAGAGGACTGATTCGTGAATATGCAGGATACTATTTTATTGGAGAAGACAATGAATCCGTCCGGCAAAGGATTGACGGCAACCTCCGGGCATCAGCGCGGTTAAAAACCGCTCGCCGTTATACGAAGATCATGGCTGCCTTTCCTTTTGTGCAGGCTGTATTTATCTCCGGCTCTCTCTCCAAAGGATTTGCGGCTCCGGATGACGACATCGACTATTTCATCGTGACCAACCCACGCCGGTTATGGCTGACCAGAAGCCTGCTGACCCTCTTCAAAAAGATATTTCTCATTAACTCGCACCGAAATTTTTGCATTAATTATTTTGTGGATACACGCCACCTGGCCATCAGGCAGCAAAACAGGT
>PWNO01000010.1 GCA_003557765.1 Bacteroidales bacterium | reverse complement strand
CTAAAGCACATCTTGTCCCTGGTATTGAACCAGGTCAATAATTTGTTGGACTGGGTTGAAATGTATTTACCTTTCATAACATATTGGTCAGTTTTAAACTTACCACAATGATACAAAAAATAATTTTATTTTTGATCATTAACGGGTTGTAAAACTCATTGTCCCCTCGAATCCGCTCGGGGTAACGGTTGCCCGTCTATTCTGCTCGAGGTGACGGGGTTTGCGGAATAAACACATACACCCCGATGATATCCGGCGGTAATATGGGATAGACCGCCTCATAGCGACGTCCGCCCACAAGCTGCTTGAAGCGGCTGTGCGTCTTCACCAACTCTTTGGCACGCGTTTCAGCCAGGTCAACAAACTGCTGATGTTGTTCTTCAAACAGATCCAGCTGATGCTGTAGCTCCGATTGCTGGCGCTCCAGACTAAGTTGCCTGATGCTGTCAGCTTCAAATAAAAGTTGTTTGCAGGCTGTGTATTTAAGACTCTTGCCGCTGTGGTGGCTGCCTTCAAAGCCCCATAGGTACATCTCCTCTGAAATATTTTCTAGCTTGCTCTGAACCTCCTTGATCACGTTTCGCACCCTGAACTGGACAATGGTGGTTTTTACCTGCACTTTGTCTGTTTGTATCACCGAGGCACGGGCAATCCTGTCGTAACCGTTCTTATTCTCAAAGGCCAGCGCCAGCAGAAACTGGCATAGCTGCTCAGTAAACCGGTGGTTCCGCCCGATGTAATGAAAGCCCTCCGGCGTGGGCGAATCAAAGCTGACCTGCAGCACACGCGCTTTGGGCAACAGCTCTTTCAGGTGTTCGGGGATGTTGTTTGGAAACACTTTATAACCCTTGCCGGCTTTCTGCACCTCGCCGCCCAAGTGACGTATGCCGCCGGTTACCAAGTGTTCGACCGACAAAATGTCGCCGATGGCCTCGTCCACGTTTTGCAGGTCTTTTTCGATCTCTTCCGGTGGGATGCTTTCGTGCGCAAAGATCGAACGCAGGTTTTCAGCACGCTTTTTGGCTTGCTCCAGTTCGTTGGTAATTTGCAGGTCGCCGTACTCTTCGCCAAAGTCAAACCGTGTCTGTAGTGCCGATGCTGCCCTTTTGGGCTCTTCCAGCACTGATTTCAGCACGGCATCCATGATGGAGCGGTTGTTTTCGCCCAGGCTGATGCTTACGCCGGTGGTTCTTTGTATATCTTTCACCTTGCGGATCAGCACTTTCAGCACGATGGCATCAATGGGGTTGTCCTCACCCCACAGAAGTGCTGTTTTCACAACTTTCGCACGCTGGCCGAAGCGGTCAACGCGCCCTTCGCGTTGCTCCAGGCGGTTAGGGTTCCAGGGCAGGTCATAATGCATCACTGCATTGAAATGGTCCTGCAGGTTGATCCCCTCACTGAGGCAGTCGGTGGCAATCAGCAAGCGCCTGGGAGATTCTCCCATGGCGTCAATCTTTTCTCTGCGCTCCTCGTCGGCAAGCTCTGACGTGATGGTCTGCACTTCAATGTTCCGTGGCAGAATTTCGCGGAAAAAGCCTCCAAGGTAATTGGCCGTTGCAATGTATTTGCAAAAGATGATTGGTTTCAAACCCTCTTTGAGCCACTCGCCGATAATTTTTGATACGGCAGTTGCTTTTTGGTCTTTCTTTTGACCAAGCAATTGTTCCAGTTCCCGTTGCAGGTCACTGAGTTTCCTAATATCCCGGTTGTCGAGGTCGGTTTGTGCAAGCAGTTCGGATTGCGTGGTGTCAGTATCCTCTTCAATACGCTCGATCACAGGGTTTTCATCAGGTAATTCATGGGTGTCTTCGCCAAGCTCCCCTGTTTTTTTCCGGATCTTGGTTTTAAGCATTTCAATGCCTGCTGCCGGACTCGACATAATGCCCCTGAGCAGTGCCAGGGCTGCCCAGTATTTACCGCGACTTGCCTGTCCTGTGCCCGCTTCATGGGTGAGATTGCGGGCAAAGTCCTGGGCTTTGTGAAAAAAGTCCAGGTAGTCAGGGCTCAATTTATATCCAATTTCCTGTGTGTCCCTTTCGGGGAACGGAGTTTCTTCGTTAAGCCAGCGTTTAATATTCTCACGCTTGCGCTGGATGAAGTACCCGGCAATGCGCCTGCGCTTGTTTTGTTCAAGACCATCGAAGTCGTAATGCTCGAACTCGGGTTTTAGCAAACCGACCAATGACTGAAACTCCTCATTTTTTCCGCTGTGAGGCGTGGCTGTGAGCATAAGCAGGTGGCGATGTTCATCGGCGGCGATTTCCCTGAGCAGGTTGTATCGCTGCTGCTGATAGGGGGAGGAGGCGCCTTTGGGCAGGGTGCAGGTATGCGCTTCATCCACAATGATAAATTCCGGATAGTCGTTTAGGAATATCGCCCGGCGCTTGTCGCTCTTCACATAGTCTATAGAGATGACCTGGTAGTGCAATTGGCTGAAAACGCTTTCCGATCCCGGCAGCTTTCGCTCAATGGAGGAGATGGTGGAGCTGCGAATGATTTCGGCGTCGATGTCGAGTTTGTCTTTCAGCTCACCCTGCCACTGTTCACAAAGGTGTGGCAGGCATATCACGGCAAATCGTTTCACCTCACCGCGTTCCATCATCTCTTTCAGAATGATAAGGGCCTCGATGGTTTTTCCGACCCCAACGTCATCGGCGATCAACAGCCTTACCACCTCTTGTTTTAATGCCATCACCAGGGGTACGATCTGGTAGGAGCGTGGCCGGAACGACAGCTTGGCCATGCTGCGGAAGGGTCCGGAGGCGTTGCGAAAGGACAGGCGGGACGCATCAAACAACAGTTTGGCGGTTTCGAAGTCGTTGATGTCATCCAGGTCGGGTAGGGGAAAGGTGGCTTCCTCCCATTTGTCTTCCGGCGCTGCCAGCGGCAGGTAAATACCTGTGAGTTCATCGTCGCCGCCGCCGAGGGGTTTCACAAGCAGGATGTCATCGTCTGCCGAAGGCAGAACGATCCACTCCCTGCCTCTAAGGGTGATCAGTTTCCCCGGACTTGGTTTTGTTGTTTTGTAGGCTATTTCTGTCATATTTTTCTAAAAATGTCTTTGCGTCGCTTAATTAACTCTTCCAGAGGTTCTGTATAGTGCCATTCAATAAGGTCGTAACCTGCATCACGCAACAGCTGACGTTTATGGTCGTCGTCTTCCCTTACTTCAATCTGGTCATGCACGGAACCATCACAAAATACAATGGCTTTGATATGCTCCCCGTCCATATACATAAAGTCGGCACTGGCATAAAAACCGACTATGCCTGACAGATTCACCTGCAATTTGTCAGGAAGCCTTAGTTTATTGTGATAGAGGTAATCAATCAGCTTTTTCTCCATCTCTGATGCCTTGTCATAGTGATCGAGCAGGTGTTTGTAATGCTCGTCCCTGCTTTCAAAGCCACTGCTTCCCGATTTGGTATTATCGGCTTCGCAGACCATCAGCAGTTCAAGGGCAGCACGGATGCTGTGCCTGTCGAGTTTTTCGTGATACCGTTGGTTGTAATAGCTCAGCAGATCGTCATAAGAGGCTTTTGGTTTTTCAGGAGCGGTATCTTCTTTTGTTTCGGGATCATAATGAATAACCCGGTAGGCCTCCCTGAACACCTCGCGGAGCTTGCTGCTGTCTTCGATCAGCTGACTGAGGATTCCGAGGCTTCCCTGGGCGGATTCGTAGATGAGGATGTTTCTAGAATCTTCTTCACCCATAAACCAGACATCAATCTCGGATTCTTCAACCTGGAACACCCGCTCGATGGCACGTTTTAGTGCGTATGTAAGGGATATCACCCCATCATCGCTGAGCTCGAGTGATTCTATGGGTTGCATGTAGAGTGAGTCGGCTGTGTCGGTTGTATAGAGCCGGACTTCGGCATCGGGATCTTTTTCCCTTGAGGGATGGTCTTTTTCGGCCTGTTTCAACCATTTTCCGCTGGTTTTGCCAATCAAGAAGCCTTCTTCTGTACTTTTTGATTTGCGCCATTTGTTGTTGACAAGAATCAGGCGTGAGGCATTGCAGAAGGTAAGGTTCAACAAGGGATGCCCTGATGCGGACAGCGTGCTTTTCCGGGTGCTTTCCATCCCTTTGGGATAGTAGAAAAACTGGTCAATGTCATAACCGGCGGATGTGCGGTCTTCCTCTTCGGAAGAAATGCGTTCCACCGGCCAGGTTTCTGTCTCCACAAGTTCCAAAAGATTCTTTTTAGTATCCGTATTCGATTGTCCTTTCAGCGCCTCACCGGTAAATGGATCGTTGTTGATGCCCCGGCCATCGTCGCCCAGCCAGGCATAGCCGGTTTTCTTTGATATCTTGATGGACTGCATCTTCATGTCTGCCTCGGTAAGCTGCATTCTTGTAATTCGATACTTGCCTCCGTTGTGATAAATCAGGTTGCCGGGGCCAAATTCGCGCAAAGCAATGAAGCGGGGACGTGAAACATAAACACCCTGGTCCTGGTTTTTCTTACCGATGAAGGCCCTTACCGGCAGGCGGGTGAAGTTGTATCCCGGTAAAAAACCTTCTGAAGCCAGGTAGCGATAGACATAGAACTCGGATTCGTTCGTGCTGATATGTCCATACCTTGTGTCATTCATTAGCAGGTCGCGTTGTCTGGCACCAATGGCCTGCATTCTTTTACCTTCCCAATGCTGGAAGCTACTGCTTGCAATGGTGGGGTCGTTGATGATGGCGGTTCCGCGCCCGATCATTCCGGTGGCATTTCTGAATAAGCGTCGCCAACGGTCGAAGCTTTCATCAAATCGCTGATAAAATGTCCGACAGCGGGCATACAGCCAATCATCATTAAACCAGTCGGTTTCCTGCAATTTTCCGAGCTCTGGCCGGATGACGTTTTTGAAATTCTCTATCCAGTCTTTAATATAGGCCTCTGTTTGCGATTGAATAAAATGGCTAAGGTCTTCTTTAACAGGCAGGTTTTGTCTGTTGCTAACGTCAATCACGTCGCTTACCGAAGATCGTATTCCCTGAAGGTGGAGATTCATTAGGATGAAGGCGTTCAGATGGCTGGCGAGCAGTTCTTCGTTCATCAGGTCAATGGTGGGTGCTTTCACCACGCCGGCCACCATGTCGATGGCATGTTTGAAGTAATGCCTGTCGTGGGGGGAAGTGTATGAGCAATAGGCGAAAACCAGGGCTGTTTGTCCGCTCCTGCCCGCACGACCGCTTCGCTGGGTGTAATTGGCGGGGTTGGGTGGCACATTGCGCATGTGCACGATGTTCAGGCTGGAAATGTCAATACCAAGCTCCATCGTTGGCGAGCAGTATAGTGCTGATATTTCACCGCTGCGGAATTTGTTTTCGCGTTCGATACGGTCATCGGAGCCTATCTGCCCGGTGTGTTCACTGGCAATGAAGTTCTTTTTAAATAGTAAAAAATTTTGTTGGTAAAACTGTTTAAAGTATTGGTTGGGTTGGATGGTGACTTCTTCGCCGGTTGTTACAATTCGGACTTCATCTGTCAGGACGTTTTTGCCGTCACCCAGCCGCCAGATTACCTTTCCAAGCTGTAGCCGGAATCCGGAAACAGTCCCTTTGCTGCCTTTTACTTCAGATTCGCTAAGGAAATGACCGGTTTTTAGTAATCTGCAAAGGCTTTCTGTATAGTGATTCAGGTCTTTGCCTTTGGGAGGATCCATTTCTCGCTTTACAAACATCCTTTTTATGTATTTCCCTAAGTTACTCTGCGGGCCAATGCTTTGCGTGTAAATCCCTTTCCATGTTTTTCCCGGAGAATCATACACCATCAGGAATGGCGAATCGATGTTTTCATCAGCTTGCAACGCCCAGTCTTTGTCCTGGTTAAGTTTGTTTTTTAACCGCTCCTGAAGCGTAATCCTGGTTGCATCCTGCAGCATATAATAGTCAAAGGCATAGGCATAGCGGAAATAGTTTAAGACCTGCACCAGGATTGTGCGTCTTTCTTCCGGCGATGCATCTCCTAAAATAGGGTCATTTTCAAAAAACTGATCCCTGCTTACAAATTCATCCAGCCTGTCATAGTCAATTTTAAGCAGCGCACATTGTTCAAGGTTTGGGGTGTTGAAGCGCCAGCCCCTTTTAAGATCATACAGGATAAGTATGGTCAGATACTCCCTGATGGCTTTTTCATTTTCCGGGTCCGGCCAGTCGGGATTTTCTGAAGGGTTACGTGCGTAATCATCTTCTTTGAGCTGAAGCTTATCAAACACTGCCTGGGCGATCTGATCTATTTTAAGTGTTTGTCCTTCGGCCGCTTTCAGGGCGTGATAAATGGCAGACCGCAGTCGTCCGGTTACCAAAAAGTCGTTGAAGTGGCCGGCTTGCAGGGAGGCGTCCTGGCGGTTGTCGGTAAAGCTGAGCAGCTTTTGTATTTTTGCAGGAATGCCCTGCTGGTGCTGGCCTTTTAAGATGCTGAAGGTGGCAATGGTGGTGGCCGTGCTCTTTCCCACGTTGCCCACCCGCATCAACTTGGTATTTTCGCGTGTGCGCGGATCAAAAATAACACCAGAAGTGGGATCAAATACCAATGGCGCGGCAATAAACCAGCCTTTCATATCCAGCCCCGGCTGTTCCCTTTCTGAATAGTGGCCTTCTGAATTAAACCAGATCTGTTTTGGAAGGCGGTGTTCATAAAAGTTATCTGCTACAGCGACCCCTGATTTCTCTTTCCACCAGTTATCGGGTAAGCTTGCAATTTGATCATCCGTCCAGATATCATCTCCGTTTTCAGAAAGCAGCAGGTAGCCCGAGTCAAAGTCGTTTTGCGTGAGCTTTCTTTTGCTTGTACCCAGCTCCCGGTCACCCTTAAGATCATCCTTTGTAATGCGTTCAGACAAGTCAAACGGATCTCTGGGCTTAAAGCGCTTTTCTTCAAAGTCTTTTCTTACGCAGATGAAGTCATACCCTGTATAGCGGCTAAACAAAACGGGGAAGATGGGTTGGTCTTTTTTGCCGGATTCTTTTACGTACATTCCATCTTGCAGGGTGATCTGCCGTTGGTTACGCTCGTCAAGTGTGACATACACATTACCGGTTTGTGCAATAAACTGGTGAATCTTAAATGGCAGGAAAGACAAGCGCTGAGTGGCATTCTTTATGTTCAGTTTTTCTGACCATTCAAACAGGGACAGCAGGGCTTGTTCAGGTTTTTTGGTGTCAGATTCACCAGCGTCGTCTGCAAGGATTTGGATGAGTTTTTTAAATGGGAGCGGTTTGGCTCTCCTGATTTTGCCGGAGACATCGTGAGTTAATGCAATCTTGTTTTCTAACCATAGTGCCAGGGGGTGCTTTCGAAAGCTTTCTTCGTCTCCCTTTTCTGATATGGGCTGATGAATGGCTTCCTGCAGATCAAAAGCAGAAGGCAGTGTACCCTTGAAATGTGTACTTGCCTCCAGTGTTTCTTCTACCACCTGACAGGCTTTGAGGCGCTCTCCAAATATCGCGGTTGCATAAGCTGCAACAACCTCCTTAGGGTCGCCGGTGTCATCCCCGGAAACCATTGTGGCAGAGGTGCCAATACATTGTACTTCATGATTACAGAGTGCTTTTAGCCTGCGAATGAGCATGGCTACATCAGCGCCCTGCCTGCCCCGGTATGTATGTAGCTCATCAAATACCAGGAAGCGAAGGTTCTCCCTAAAGGAATCGCGCATGTATTTTTCGCGGTCACGGGTAAGAAGGAGTTCCAGCATCATATAGTTGGTCAGGATGATGTCAGGCAGGTTTTCTTCTATCTTTTGCCTTTGCTCTTCGCTTTCCTGGCCGGTATACCTTTTGTATGTTATCGGAAAGTCGTCCCCATAGTTATCAGCAAACTTGTTGATCTCCTCTACCTGGGAGTTGATGAGTGCATTCATCGGGTAAACCAGCACTGCTTTAACCCCTTGAGCAGGTTTTTCCTTCAGGATATGGTTAAAAATGGTGCCAAGAAAGGTTAATGACTTTCCTGAGCCGGTTCCGGATGTGACGATAAAGCTTTTTCCTTCGGCACCCAGTCGGATGGCTTCCTCCTGGTGTAAAAACAGCTTGAAGTTTCCGAATGTCTTTTTTATGTCTTTGTGAATCAATCCTTCCTCAATTAATGCCTGTATGGCTGCTGAGCGTTTGTATGAAGGATTGAATTGTATCAGTGGTTCAGGGATGTATTCATCATTTTTAAAAGCATCATCAACGACCTTTTTTATGCGGGTATCTTTAATGATGTTGAAGCTTTTGAGATAGTCTTTGTAATCGTCAACGATCTGTTTATGAATTTCAAATGCTTGCATAAGTCAGTCTAAAATGGCGGTAATGAGAATAATTCAGGGCTCATGTGCAAAAGCCGTTCAAACATACTAAAAAAAACCCATTTGACTGAAAAAACCGCACAAAGATTATTTTTGACCGATCAATAAAAAAAATATTCCGAATTCCGATATGGAATATTCGTGATTCGCGAATTGAGAATTTCCTTTCAAACGACACCGTTTCAGATTACTTTATGGCGTTAAAATAATGGGAAGAGAGTTTGAAGAAATTGATTTTTTTGTAAGAATTTTATCCGATTCTTAATGTAGTTG
>PWNO01000139.1 GCA_003557765.1 Bacteroidales bacterium | reverse complement strand
TTTTGTATCTTTGCATGGAATAACAGGATTCACACATATGGCAGAAAAATATTCAGAAGACAGCATACGCACACTCGACTGGAAAGAGCACATTCGTCTTCGGCCCGGGATGTATATTGGCAAGTTGGGAGACGGTGCGTCCCAGGACGATGGCATTTATGTGTTGATCAAGGAGGTGATCGACAATGCCATTGATGAATTCATCATGGGTTTTGGTAAAACCATTGAGGTGCACATCGACGAAACGCAGGTCACCGTGCGCGACTACGGCAGGGGCATTCCGTTGGGAAAGGTGGTGGATTGCGTATCCAGGATCAATACGGGGGCTAAATACGACAGTAAGGTATTTAAGAAAACAGTAGGGCTCAATGGTGTGGGTACCAAGGCGGTCAATGCCTTGTCGCATAGCTTCCGGATCGAATCCATCCGCGAAGGTAAAGCCAAAGCCGCCGAGTTCGAATACGGTAAGCTGATCAGGGAGCACGAAGTAGTTGAAAGCAAGGGGCGCACCGGTACGCTGGTCACCTTCACACCAGACCATACCATTTTTGGCAAGTTCCGCTTCATTGAAGAATATATCGAACAACTCCTCTGGAATTACGTTTTTCTGAACCGCGGGCTAACGATCGTCTTTAATGGCCGTCGGCTGCATTCAAAGAACGGATTGTTGGACTTGTTGGATCGTCAAATCGACACACCCATCTGTTATCCCATCATACATATCCAGGAGGACGAACTGGAGTTTGCTTTCACGCACAGCACCAGTCAGTACAGTGAGGAATACTACTCTTTCGTCAACGGGCAGCATACCAGCCAGGGTGGCACACACCAGGCCGCTTTCAGGGAGGCGCTCAACAGGACGATCAGGGAATTTTACAAAAAGGATTTCGATGCCAATGATATCAAGACCTCTTTGATGGTAGCACTGAGCGTCAAGGTACAGGAACCGGTATTTGAATCACAGACCAAGACCAAGCTGGGCTCACAACACATAGAACCCAGTGGTGCCAGCATTCGAAACTACATAGGTGACATTTTAAAGCGGCGACTTGATAACTACCTGCACATGCAATCAGAGGTGGCCGAGGCGCTACTCAAAAAGATCCTGCAGTCGGAGAAGGACCGCAAAGACATGGCCAACATCAAGAAGCTGGCAAGAGAGCGGGTCAAGAAGGCCAGTCTGCATAACAAAAAGCTGCGCGACTGCCGTGTGCACTACAATGACAACAAGCCGCAACGCCTGGATTCGACCTTGTTTATCACTGAGGGGGATTCGGCCAGCGGCTCCATCACCAAGGCCAGGGACGTAAACACCCAGGCCGTGTTCAGCCTGAAAGGGAAGCCTCTGAACAGTTACGGACTGAGCAAAAAGATCGTATACGAAAACGAAGAGTTCAACCTTTTGCAGGCAGCGCTCAACATTGAAGAGAGCCTGGAGAACCTGCGCTACAACAATGTCGTGATCGCCACGGATGCTGACGTAGACGGCATGCATATCCGTTTGCTTCTGCTGACCTTCTTCCTGCAATTCTTCCCGGACCTGGTCAGAAACGGCCATCTGTACATCCTGCAAACCCCCCTCTTCCGTGTCAGAAACAAAAAAACCACCCGTTATTGTTACACTGAACAGGAAAAAGACCAGGCAGTGAAAGCCTTAAAAGGCAACCCTGAAATTACACGTTTCAAAGGTCTGGGTGAGATTTCCCCGGACGAGTTCAGTCATTTCATCGGAAAAGACATTCGGCTGGACCCGGTGATCCTGAGAAAGGATCTCAGCTTAAATGAGATATTACGGTTTTATATGGGGAAAAACACGCCGGAGCGGCAACAGTTTATCATTGAGAATCTCCGTCTCGAGCTTGATATGATTTAAGCTCAAAAAGATCCCAGTCAGCCCAGGAGCGAAAAGTATCCCTGAAGCTTTCAAGTTGACATCTTGGCATGTTGATTGTCTCTGCTGTCTCCTTGTATGGTGGGATGTTCGACAGGTTTTCTCCTTTGGGATCAATCACACCAGAATCTCCAGAATATTCGATGCCATTGCCCTCTCCTACACGGTTCAAACCAATGACATATGCCTGGTTTTCAATGGCCCGGGCCATAAGCAGCACGCGCCAGGCGTGACTGCGGCTTCCTGGCCAGTTGGCAACATTCAACAGGCAATCATAAGCAAAGCCATCCTGCTCATCATAGCTATTACGGCACCAGGCCGGGAAACGTAAATCGTAACAAATCACGGGCAAAACCTTCCACCCATTCAGCTCTACGATCAGCTTATCCCTCCCGGGCGTATAATGTTTGTTTTCGCCGGCAAAGGTGAACAAATGCTTTTTATCATATTGCTGATACTTCCCGTCAGGGGGCATCCAAATCAGCCGGTTATAGTATTTGTGACCCGCTTTGATCACAAGGCTTCCCGTGATGACGGCATCCAGCATCCGGGCCTTATCCTCCATCCATTGCATGGTTTTGCCTTCCATATGCTCAGCCACGTATTGCGGATTCATCGTAAACCCCGTGGTGAACATTTCGGGAAGCACAACCAAGTCGGGATGGGTGGCTATCTCAGCGAGCTTGTCATCAAACATAACAAGATTCTTATCAGGATCTTCCCAGTGCAAGGCTGTTTGGATGAGATGTACATTTAAATTTTGCATAGGATATCGGCTGCTTTTTGCAGGGTTTCTTCTGATTTGGCAAAACAAAACCTGAGCATGTGGTTGTTGTGTGATTTGTTGTAGAATGATGATGTAGGAACGCCAGCCACTTTGTGCTCCTTGATCAACCGATTCGCAAAAGTCATTTCATCCTCATCGCTGATCGCCTTGTAGCTGAGTTGTTGAAAATAGGTGCCACCAGCCGGTGTGGCATTGAACCGTGACCCCTTGATGGCATTCAGAAAATAATCTCTTTTAACCTGGTAAAACGGGCCAAGCCCTTCGTAATGCGCTGGCTTTTCAAGGTAATCTGCCAGGGCGTGCTGCACTGGGGTGTTGGTGCAGAACACCATGAACTGATGTGTTTTACGAAACTCCTTCATCAGGTTGGCAGGCGCTACGCAATAGCCTGTTTTCCATCCAGTGGCATGAAATGTTTTTCCAAAAGAACAGGTAATCAGACTCCTTTCAGCCAGACCTGGGAACCGGCATACGCTTTCATGGTGTTTGCCATCAAATATGATGTGCTCATATACCTCATCACTCAACACCATAATGCCATTGTTGCGCACAATTTTTTCAAGCTGCACCATATCCTCTTTATCAAGAATGCTGCCTGTGGGATTGTGCGGCGTGTTGATGATGATCATTTTCGTCCGGCTCGACACCAGGCGCCTGACCTCATCCCAGTCGATACCATAATGTGGTGGCTTAAGCTTGCAGGTGATCGTTGTACCCCCATTTAATTTGATGGCAGGAATGTAGCTGTCGTAAGCAGGCTCAAAAACGATGACCTCGTCATTCTCCTTCACGAAGGCGGAGATCACAGCAAATATGGCCTGCGTGGCACCGGCTGTTACCGTTATTTCCGTTTCAGGATCATATTCAGCACCATAAAGCCTTTTGGTTTTTTCTGCAATGGCTTCACGAAGCTTAGGCAAACCAGGCATGGGTGCATATTGATTGTGCCCTTCGCGCATGTGTTTGGCCACTAATTCGATCAACACAGGAGATACTTCAAAGTCAGGAAACCCCTGTGAAAGATTTACGGCACCATGCTCAACGGCAAGCTGAGACATCACTGCAAATATGGATGTGCCTGTGTTTGGCAACTTGCTGGTAACTATATCTGGATAGGGTTGCATATTGATGAAAATCTGTTAAAATGTCGAAAAGTCTATAGGTCTAAAGGTCAAAAAGTCAAGAATTCAGTGGGCTAATTTGGATGAAGCCTGACGCATCCTAAGCGCATGATGCGCGGTACGCAATAATCATCTAAGGATGGTTCCGGTAAAAATTGTAATTTTGCCTTGAAACAGCAGAAAGACAAAGGTAATCATTTTTCTGCGATGTGTGTTCTGCCTTTACACATTCTGGTCCACGCAAAGGCCGCATAATAAAGGCACGCAAAAAACGCAAAGGAGAATACGCAGGCACCAGCCTAATCAACCATATCATATGGCATGGCTCTTCGCAGGAATAGCCAATAGCCAATAGCCAACATTTGACATTTTGACATTAATTTAAACTTATGAAAACTATTGACGATATCCATTTCCATGGCAAACGGGCCCTGATCAGGGTCGATTTTAACGTCCCCCTGAACAGTCAGCAGCAAATAACCGATGATTCGCGTATGCGGGCTGCCGTTCCCACAATCAAAAAAATCCTGGCCGACAAAGGCTCCGTGGTCCTTATGTCACACCTTGGGCGTCCAAAGGAAGGGCCCGAAGACAAATTTTCGCTCAGGCACCTGTCAGAACACTTGGGCAAATTATTAAATACCAATGTAAATTTTGCTCCCGACTGTGTGGGTAAAAAGGCGAAAGAGATGGCCGACTCCCTTGGTTCAGGAGAGGTTTTGTTGTTAGAAAACTTGCGCTTCCATAAGGAAGAAACCAAGGGCGATGAGGCGTTTGCCAGGGAACTTTCCACCCTGGGAGATGTGTATGTAAATGATGCATTTGGCACAGCACACCGTGCCCACGCCTCCACCACCATTGTAGCCAAATTTTTCGAGGAGAAGGTCTTTGGGTACATCATGGCCAGCGAGCTGAAAAGCATCGACAAAGTACTGAACGATACAAAGAAACCTTATGTGGCCATCATTGGAGGTGCCAAGGTGAGCACGAAGATCGACATCATTGAAAACCTGCTGGAGAAAGCCGATGAGTTGATTATTGGTGGGGGGATGAT
Organism: Bacteroidales bacterium; assembly: GCA_003557765.1. Next base: position 3,753 of record PWNO01000139.1, on the reverse strand, counting down.
GTTTACGTTCATTAAGGCCCGGGGAGGAAAAATCGGCAACAGCATGTGCGAAGACGACTACCTGGAAACCGCAAGGAATATCATGAGTGCAGCCAGGGAAAAAGGGGTAAAGCTGCATGTTCCGGCTGATGCATTGGCAGCAGATGCTTTCCAAAACGACGCAGAGATAAAGGTAACACAGGCCGACAACATTCCCGATGAATGGCTTGGGCTGGATATCGGCCCGGAAAGCATTGAAAAGTTTGCCACAGTCATAGAAAGTGCCAAAACCATCTTGTGGAATGGTCCCATGGGCGTGTTTGAAATGGAGAACTTTGCCAAAGGAACGAAAAAAGTGGCGGAAGCCATCGCAAAAGCAACTGAAAAAGGTGCTTTTTCCTTGGTAGGCGGCGGTGACTCCGTGGCTGCCATCAACCAGATCGGCATGTCCGAAAAGGTGAGCTATGTGAGCACTGGAGGAGGTGCACTTCTGGAATACATGGAAGGAAAGAAACTCCCAGGCATTGAAGCCATCCTGAAATAACCATAACTATTCCGGAAAGCAAATTTTGCACGCAACTGCAGACACCCAAGCTGATGGAAACCCTGGTCCATCAGCTTTTTTTGTTTCTCCCTGCGATCAATGTCCGTATGGTATCCAGCAATTTACTTTCGTCAATGGGTTTGGTATGATAAGCATCCATCCCCGCATCGAAAAAACGTTCCTGCTCTCCTGGGATGGCATATCCTGTGATCGCCACGATGGGAGTTTGTCCCTCCTGGCTCGCTTCGAGCTCACGGATTTTCCTTGTAACCTCAAACCCATCCATTCGGGGCATCTGACAATCCATTAACACGATATCGTAGCAATTATGTTGGAATTTCTCCAATGCCTTTTGCCCGTTATATGCCGTATCCACATCCCATCCCTGGCTGCGCAGTAATCCCGCAAGGTACATCTGGTTTATGACGTCATCTTCTGCAATGAGCACCTTCAATGAAGCATTTCTTGTGGCATATGCGCCTTTATCCGAATCGGAAACTTTTGGCATATGCGCGATGGTTATTGGAATATAAAAAACAGCCTGGCTTCCCTGTCCGGCATAGCTTTCAAAATCAAGGCGGCCACCTAAAAGCTCAATCAGACCCTTTGCTATCGATAGCCCGGGGCCAACTACTGGGTATTCATTAGTACCTGATTTGTCCACCTGTTTTAAAGGATCATGCAAATCGGAAAACTTATCAGGTGGCAGACCAATACCCGTGTCCTTGACAGTGAAATGAAGCCATTCTTCCTGCATCCCGGATTTCTCCACTTGCACAATTGCGACCACCTCCCCGTCTGCTGTATGTCTTATGGCGTTGCTGATCAGGTTGCTCAACACCTGCTGCAACTTTTGTTTGTCAGCGCTTACAATAGCAGGTACATCCGAATCCACATAGCATTTCAGATTATTGTTCTTTTCTGCAGCATCCCGACTATACAGGTTGATCACCTCTTCTACCGCTTCATGGATAGAAAAACGGGTACACACCACATCTGGCTTTCCGGTTTCAAGCTTCCAATAATCAAGCATGTTGTTGAGAACCAAAAGAATGTTTTTGGAAGCAAGTAAGATGGACCGCAAATATTTCTGTTGCACCTTATCCAGGTGAGTCTTTTCCAGCGACTTGGCCGAATCCATGATCACATCAAGGGATTTTCGACTCTGCTGACTGACATCCGCAAGGAAGGCTGATTTCGCCTGGCAAACACGCTCAGACAATTCTTTTACGTTGGGCGGCCCCTCACTGCATAATCCACCAAGAGCAGCCTTTTCATGCTTTTCGGAGACAACCCTATATGCCAGTTGATCAAGGAACGCAGGCAGCAAAGCCATGTTGTGTGCTTTTTTGCTGAACACTTCATGCACGCCAAATCTCTTTACCTGATGCACCGTGGAAGGATCATCATCAGGAAGAAGTAAAACCACATCAATAATCATATCCTGCTGCTGAAAACGCCGGATAATCGTTTTCCAGGAAATACCGCACACAGCATGATCAATCAAATAAATCCGGTCAATAGACCCATCCTGTGATTTTTCCCATGCAAGCGCATCGTCCGCGTCATTAAAAAACCTGACCGAAAAACCCGCATGCTGCAGCATGGCCTGAAGACCGGCATCCAGGTCAGGGTCTTCTGAAAGGACGACAATATGTAAATTTTTGGGGCGTTGCTTAGATGGGGCGTTCATTGTAGCATAAAGATACGAAAAATTGTTTTTTGCTTTACATATGCACATATCAAGGCAATTCACAAACAGTGCCTTACAGATTTATGGCCCCAACGGGTTTTGTGTAAAAAATTGTAATTTCGTATCCTTAAATAACGCTGAAAAACATACATCGGGCACTGGCGAGCTCGGTGAAGACAAACCCGCATAGCAAAAGACAGCCATGTGAATGATTATTGGGCGCTGGGCGCCTCAAGCTACATGGATTCGGCGAGTTAACCTACTAAACTCTAGACATTTAAACTTTTTTACTTTTCAACATTTTGACAATATTCAAACCCATGACAATGAAGAATTTTCCCAATAGCTTAGCCTTGCTACTGATCAGCCTGCTGTTAATTTTTCCGGCCTGCGACATCTTTGATGATGTGGATAATGGAGGGGGATCGAGTGAGGAAAATCTCAAAGAATTCATGCCATACACCCAGTACATCATTGCGTATTGGCGTGGCATCGATACCGGTCGTTATCAACTGCAGTGGTCACAACATCTAAGTGGTGTAAACGGGCGCCACCTGGCCCTCGACAGGTATGGAATGCAAAATTTCCACAGTGACGACATCTGGTTTTTTTATTACCAAAACATATTTCTCAATTTACAGAATATGATATCTATGTCCACAGAGGTCAATGCAAGAGCTTATCGCGGCATAGCCCGCATTTTGCAGGCATACAGTCTTGGCTATATGACAGATGCCTGGGGTGATATGCCACACGAGCACGGGATGGGTTATTTTACACAACCTCCCATGCCGATTTACGATGAGCAGCCCACCATCTATATTACCATCATGGAGTTGCTGAATTTGGGTATCAACGATTTGCATGCAGCTGCAGGGGGTGATGCCTTAATGCCTGGTGCAAAGGAGGACCCCATATATGGTGGTGATCTGGACAAGTGGGAACGTGCTGCCAACGTAATCAGGCTCCGGCATCTGCTCAGGATGGGCAATCAGGCCGATAACTACAGCATTGCCATGACGCATATGACAAGCAACGCCTTGTTTACAGGCATAGAGGATAACATGGTATATGTTTATGATGAAGGGCTTAACCAGCAAAGCCCGCATTATTTTTTTAAGGATGTTACACGGGCAGGTGCCTTTTTCGTAAACATGCTGGTTGCGCATGATGATCCGCGCTTGCCGCATTTCCTTACTACCAACTACGATGATGAATATTCGGGTGCTGCACCCGGTTCGGCAAATCACAACGCCTCATCACCCGGACCTGCAGTGGCTTCCAGAACCAGCCCGACAACCCTGATATGCTATGCAGAACAAAAGTTCATTGAAGCAGAAGTGTATTGGCGCTCAGGCCAGCAGGAGCTCGCCGATGAAGCCTATGAAGAGGCGGTCATCGCATCATTGCGCAGCTTCGACATCGAAGACCCGGAATGGGAAGCGACGCATGCAGCCATTGAAGATGCCGACCTGGAGGATATCATCAACGCCAAATATGTCGCACTTTTCCTGAACCCCGAAGTGTGGACGGATTA